>WJKA01000318.1 GCA_014729375.1 Chitinivibrionales bacterium | reverse complement strand
CGACTCTCCGGGGGTCGGTGCACCGTATCCGCAGTGAAGGCGCACCCTGGATTGTTTTCTGCCATGGATTTACTGCCCAGCGCATGGGGCCGGATTATCTTTTTGTCAAATTATCGCGCAGGCTTGCCGCACAGGGCATTTCTTCATTGCGTTTTGACTTTGCCGGCTGCGGAGAAAGCCAAGGTCACTTTTTCGATATGACACTTTCCACTATGAATGAGGACCTTGTTTCAGCAATTCGATTTGTGCGGAGACGATGGGGAACACATCCGACGTTCCTGCTCGGTCACAGTCTTGGAGGATCGGCAGCAGCGTTATGTGCCTCACGGGTAAAGGCCAGTGGCATTGCGCTTCTGGCTCCTTTGTCACGACCGTATAAGACGTTTATGGGGCGAAAAAAGAGCGTGATTAAAGCGGGCAGAAACAGCAGGGGGCTCTATGAATACGGGCCGCATCAACTGGCAATGCATTTTGCCGAAGACATGAAATGTCACGATCCGCTTACAGCGCTTTCCGGTTTCAGCGGTGACCTTATTATTTTTCAGGGCAGCGCCGACCAGTCGGTGAGTATTGGCGAATCAGGACTGTATCAACATTATGCACAGCGGGCAGGAATCAATTCACAGTATCATATTATTCCGGACAACGATCACAACTTTTCAACAGTCGCCGGTGTTGACTTTATCGCATCAACGCTTGGCCAATGGATAACCGAGAGAGTCTGATGAAAATAACAGCACTAGCAGCGTTTTTTACACTGTTTTTTTCACTGGAATCCGCCGGCAGCATTTCTGTAAGTGCATCGGCGGAAAAGACCAAAGTCTCGCTTGGCGAACAGTTTGTAATTACGGTACGTATTGTCAGTTCAAAGCGTCTGAATAACCTTCCGGTGCCGGAAATAGCCGACAATGAAAGTTTTTCTGTTGCCCGTGTCGCGAAGAATTCATCCGGTTTCACGTCCTCAATCCAGATTATCAACGGCAAGATGACCAAAAAGCAGGAAATTACGTATTATCTGTATTATCATTGTGCTCCCAGAAAGACGGGAACATTTGTATTTCCCTCCCTGCGATTTACTTTAGACGGTGAGACTCGTTCAACAAAGCCGATCGGCATTACGGTAACAAAAGAACCGACAAAGAACCCGGATATGATTGTCAGGCTGATACTCAGCCGGAAGAACCTTGTCGTAGGTGAACAGGCGCTTCTGAAGGTAAAGGTGCTGCGGAAAGCAAAATCCACTGCTGCATGGACGCAATCGAGTTTTTCAGGCCTGATTGAACGGGTCGATAAAGAGCTGGGCTCGATCTTTTCATTGAGCAGGCTTTTTGGCCAGGGTCTCAAAAGGACACAGGAGCGGGTTGGAGGTGAGCTTTACGAAGCGGTTGTTGCGCCGTATGCAGTATTTCCGCTCAGCGCGGGATCGTATACTGTAAAGCCAGTCCTGTTTGAATATGTCGAGCAGCAGCCTATTCAATCCGGCCGTCGCAGGGACCCGATGTTTGATGATTTTTTTGGCGGGGATTTTTTCGGTTTTGGCACGCGGGTCAGGCAGGTGCCCGCAAGCGTTCTTTCGAATTCCATGGCTGTAACGGTTACAAGCATTCCTCCCGCGCCCGCGGAATTCTCCGGCTCAGTTGGAAAATTCTCCCTGGATGCAACAGTCGAGCCGGAATCGATTCCTGCCGGTGAAGCAGTTACCCTGAAAGTCGGTGTGCGCGGCAACACCCGGCCGGGCAGTGTCGGTGAACCGGCCCTGCCCGATCTGCCCGAATTTGAAATATTCTCGCCCGAAAAGCATACGTACGTAGACACTACAGACAAGGGGCTTTTTTCGCGGAAAACATATAAATATCTTGCAATTCCTGCAAGCGAAGGTGAAGCAATCATTCCTCCAGTCAAGCTGGTCTATTATGATCCTGATGCCGGCGCTTTCAAAACAGCAGCATCAGACACTCTGAGGATTGCGGTTACCAGAGGAAAAGGCACAAAGCAATCGCGGTCCCGCTACCTGACACAGGCGGAAATCCGAGAAGTCGGCACCGATATCAGATACATAAAAACCGGTGCATCACTACGCAACCAGCCGGATAAACCGTACTTCAACCCGATTTTCTTTATTCTCTATCCGATCCCGTTTCTCATTGCTGTCTTCTCGATGCTCTATAAAATTCAAGCGGGCAGGCAGAAAGACATTACCGTTACCTTGCGGAAAAAAGCGATGAAAACCGCGCTCAGGGAACTGCAGGATGTGTCCGTGAAATCGGGCTCGATGTCGGGCACCGACCTTCTCGGGAGAATTGCGGCAATTATCGAGCGGTATATTTCTCACAAGTTCGGTTTCCCGGCAACCGGCAAGATGCTTGACGAGCTCCGTCTGGAGCTGGTCAGCCGCGGGGTACGCTCCGATATAGTGAATAACCTGACCATGTTTATTATCTCAATGGATGAATACCGGTTCGGGGGAAGTTCTCTTGATGAAAGCGCGAAAGGTAGCATGATAGAAAAAACAAAATCCTTTATCACCGATTTAGAAAAATCATCGGCTAAAGCAAAAAAGGAAAAGAAAAATCCGGGAGCACATCACATACTGATCATAATCGTCCTCCTTTGCGCTGTAAATGTCCCGGCAGCGCCGGTTGAACAATGGCTGCAAAAAGCAAATGCTTTTTATGAAAAGAAAAACTACGACAGTGCGGTCGTTTATTACGAAAAAATCATCGATTCCGGAATACGCAACAGCGATATCTACTATAACCTGGGCAACGCGTACTACCGGCAGCGCCGTCTGGGAGAAGCGATTCTGTGTTATGAAAAAGCCCACAAGCTTTCGCCCGGAGACCGGGATATTATCGCAAACATCAAGTTTGCAAATGCAAATGTTGTCGATCGTGTTCCCGAGCCTGAGCGGGGCTTTCTTGAAACTGTCCTGTGGCGCCTGCACACGCTTTTTTCACTCAACAGGCAGCTCTGGCTCGTTTTCTGGATGCTTCTTCTGCTCAGTATCATGTTTTCGCTCGGGCTGTTTGTATCGGGAAATATCCGGCTGTGGATAATTTACCTGGGCTCGCTGCTGGCCCTGCTTGTCACGGTAAATGGTATTTCACTCGGGTATAAGATTTACCAGGCAGAAAATGTCACGTATGCAGTCGTGCTCGACCGCTCGGTTGATGCACTGAACCAGCCGAACGGATCAAAAGTGCTTTTTACCGCGCATGAGGGGATAAAATTCCGGATTCGGAAACAACTTGACGATTGGGTCCTGGTAAGCCTTCCCAACGGCGTCTCCGGGTGGGTCCGACTTGATGGAATGAGAAAAATATAGTGCCCGTCGAATACCCGGACCAGCAGGAAAATCAGAAATCAAAATAAAACCCCGCCATCGGAGCCAGTATCGAATCCATGGTATACTCAACCCGGGTGTCGGTCTCATCATTCCGGTCATCTATTTCAAATGAAAAAGAAATCAGCCTCAAGCCTGCTCGCAGGAAAAACCGTCGATGCAAATGCAGGTCCAGATTAAGCGGTGCACCGATCACAAGGCCGGTGGTAAAGTGATTATCCCCGAATCCGAAAGGAACGTAAAAATCCGGACCGAATGAAAGTACAAACGGATCGGATTTCACAGCGTGAAAATAGAACCCGCATCCTCCGAGTAATCCGAATTCCGTATCGTATTCATCCATGTCGATATTAAATCCAGCTTTCGGAACCACTTCAAAGCGGCTGGATGGCATCAGTATCAGCGACGGAACAAATTCGAAATCAACATCAGTATCCCCATTGTCGGAGACATTGAGATATACATCGAACCCCAGCGACGGTGCTGCGCAAAGCGAAAATCCCAGTGCAATTATTCCTATGCCACATGCTTTTATCATATTCATACGCCCATCCTTGAAGCAAAAAGAGATTTAAAGAAACAGTTTTTATTAAAATAGTTGCTTTGCGCGGTGCTGGAATGGATTATTTTAAGTTAAATTTTACATTAGTGCTCAGGTGGTGTGTGCGGCGGTTTTGTCTGGAGTTGTATTCCATACAGGCAAGCCTGCTGCCCCATATCTCGACAGGAGAATCCGGGGCAGCAATGACTGCTGAAATTATCCATGCAAAACAGAGTAGTTAGTGAAATTTAATTATTTTATGACAGTGACGCCCTATTAATTTATATATTGATAGTGTAGCACTCACGGGCATGCACCTCAAGACGTGTAATAAAATGTTTTTAGCGGAATTACGATGATAAATATTTTTGCGTTCATACCCCTGCTG
>WJKA01000317.1 GCA_014729375.1 Chitinivibrionales bacterium | reverse complement strand
ATTCACCGATGCAATTCTGTACCTTGATTTCGGTCGACCAAGCGGATTGAGTGGAAGCTATACTTCGGAATCAACGCCCGGATCCTGGGGTTTCCATACTCGTCTGTTTCTCAGCCGCTATGATGGGATGATTTACCGCAATTATGATTTACCGCAGGAAATTGTATCACATTTTGTGCCAAGCGATTCGATATTAGCCGATCATGCGAAGTACAGCGGAAGTGTTTCATCGGATGGCGGACCCGCGTATGAGTTCAGTCATCCTGAGTGGACCAACCACCCTTATTTTGCCGTGTTGGCGGTGTCGGCGTTCAGGCGCTGGTATGATCCCAATTCAAGCTCGTGGATAAAATGGAGCGACATGAAACGGGGAGAAAAAATGTATCTGATCAATTTGAAAGATCATACCATGCTCCAGATCCTGTCGATAACCGACACATCACAATCTGCCGACGGAATCTCTTTTGCGGGTGCCTGGATCAGTACAGAAGGGTTGATTGAAGATGATTCCTGGCTTGCTGCGCCAAAAGCCGACCCGGCAATGACTTTGAGCGATGAGGGATCAAACACTATACGACGAAGTGTTCCTGCTGCCGCCGGAATGCATTCCCGCTTGAATGCAAAAATCTATGACGTTCAAGGGAGAATTGTTGCGCAATCGCCGGAGCAGGTCCGATCTTTGCATCCGGGAATATTAGTTATACAAAAGAATGTTGCCGGAAAGCAGAGGTTCAAGAAGATTATTAACGGTATACAAATTAAAAGATAAAGCACGGACAGGGAAAAACAGCAAAGGCTTGAAGATGGCCTTTATTTTGGCTCTTTGAGGAGTACGGCTGCCGGCTTTGATCCGCGTAACTTTTTGCCGTTTAGGGATATTTTCATTATTCCTGATTCAGTAAATATTCTACAGCTTTTCTATCGATTCCCACTGCACCGGCAACAGCGTAAAGAGGATAACTCTCAAGCGGTCCGTTGCTGTGAAAATTCCCGCCATGGAATCTCAGTGCGCGGGTGCAATCCGGATGTTCTTCCAGAAAACGATACATGCTTTTCAGATGGCGGGTTGTTCCGCTTTTTACTTCGACAGGAATAATGGTGTTACCCTGCTGGATTGCATAATCGACTTCCGCATTGCTCGACCGTGATTCCCGGTGCCAGTAATAAAGCGATTCACCCCGACGGGCATCCTGACAAGTAAGCAACTCCTGTCCGGTAAAAGCTTAATTCATTGATTCTTAATAATATAACCATCATATATGTAATATTTCAGGGTAAAAATAACCACATGTTGGTCGTTTTACAATAAATGCAGCCGATGTAGAGATGTGTTCTGTCTCTTCCGGCTACCCCGGTGAAGCCCCGTCATCCATATATACGCTTTCCAGGACTCCTCGATTCGCCTGTGGTCTTCAGCCCTTGTGGCGCTCGCTTGACTTTTGCAGGTACGCCGGCTGCCAGTGAGTTCTCCGGCACCTGCATCTCTTCTGTTGCTACTGCACCCGCGCGGTTTTCGCAATAAAGGCCTGCGCGCTATTTCATCGACAAATAAATACTTCCCACGCACTTGCTTACTCCTATGAGGTGTGGCACAGTCTTCAGGCTGTGCAGATATCATGGCCGGGAAAGGCAGATGCCACACGCATACGAACCGGGCTACATGTATAAGATATATAAAACACACAGATAATAATCATATAAATGCAATGCAAAATATATTTTCAGCTTGTATATTTTAACTATCCTTTTTGTTGAACACCCCATTTCTCCATGTCAGCTTCCCACCCGGGATCCGGAGGAGAAATGGCGGGAAAATTGGATAATATTAAGCGCAGTAAAGGGGAAAGCGCGTTTAACGGCGACATCATTTACTCAACATGAGGAGGCGAAAGTTGTGAGCGAGAAGCATCTCCTTTACCGTGCTTTTTTTCGGGGTGCGGAGCCTCCGTACCTTCCCATGCCGGTTGTGCAATCATCTTCCGGCAGCGCAGCATGAGTAATGCCAGTCCCGCTTTTTGCCACCGATAATGTCTCCGAATAAACAGGCTGTCTTGTCATTTAAGTAAGGAGGTTGCATGCCGATCGGTTCTTTTCTGCGGAAATGGATGGCAAGTCTGTATGCGTGGGTGCCGTGATTATCCGGCAAACAGGTATTCCTTGATGACAATGGCGGTAAAAAAAGTTTTGCCGTCTGCCTCACGAGATTCAATTTTCAATCCACTAAAGGAGGAGATCTTATGTTAAAATCACTTCAAGCGGCTTTTGCAGCAAAACTGGGCGTGATGACTGCTCTGATACTCTCAATTGCGGGGATTTCGTCTGCGCAGCATATCACCATCACTAATAAAGCGGACATTGAAAGCGCAAGCTACAATTTTGGTGATAATGCCTCACTCACCTTTACAAAGCAGTCATGCAAAGTGCGGGAAATCTGGATGTCGGTCAATAATGGAGATCGATGGTGTACGGTCGTAGGCAAGCCGGGGTGGCCGTCGGGCGGCGAAGACGCCAATATCCAGAGTCCTATCAGTGTTCCGATCAGGAGCACTTATCAGGCCGTAACGCCTTCACAAAAAGAAGAAGAGAGAAATGATACAACATTAACCGTCAATGATGCCTTTATTTTAATGATTGCCGATTATCCAGATGCAGGGTATACTTATATTTTCGGAGACGACTATAAATGTAAAGACATGGTTGTTTTCACCATGGCAGGCACTGAAGTGGTTGATCGCAGCGCTGCTGCGGCAAAAACGGCTTTTTCTGTCCGTCCCTGCCCCAACTCACTTGCTGTTTCTCTTCCAGACCGCAGCAGCGCAAATGTTTCGTTGCTGAGAATTGACGGACGGTTTATTGCCGGTGCTTTGGCAGAGAATGGAAGAGCTGTCATATCTACCGCCGCAGTTCATCCGGGCTGTTATATTGTCAGTGTAACAGGCAACGGTTTCAATGCATCACAAAGGATCACCATTCAGCCATGAATAAAGCCTGGGGTTAGATATGATTATTTTTTCTTTCAAAGCGGCATCTATACTGCAATTATCGCTAATGGCACTACTTATTTGCCGCCTGCCGCTCCATGCGGTTCCCGATATAGACATTACGGCTTCCGTTACGGACTTAGAAAATTTTTGTGGAACATCCCGGGTAAAAATCGTATTTACTACGAACGGCGATTCGCTCTATTTCGTAGATTTTACCGAATCATCCCAGCCCCGAATTCAGACTACGCATCAGGTGTCCGATCCGGCCGTACCCGTGCTGTCACCCGGAGGCCACTGGATCGCCTACGCCACGATTTCCGACCTCGATGCCCGTTCGT
>WJKA01000316.1 GCA_014729375.1 Chitinivibrionales bacterium | reverse complement strand
GGCGTGTCCTGTATTTTCCCTCCTGCAATCCTTGTCCGGGCTTCATTAAAAGAGAGCACGGCCGAAAAACTGTCGACCAGGCCGGGCCAGGTGACTTCAAGCGTGCAGGAATATTGAGAAAAAAGCGCCAGGGAATCACCGGCCGGAACAAAACTCGTTATTTCCGGCGAGTTCGTAGAATATGCAACCACTGTTTTTGACAGAGTGTCCCACAGTGTCCAGGTGGAATCGTTGTTTTGCATCGGGATTGAAATGTATACCACGTGACGGTACTGACCCGGCAGGGGCATTACACTCGTAAACACAATATTCGTACCCGAAACTTCGCCCGCGGCAAGCACTGTTTCGTATTCCCGGTTGTGAATCTGTACGACGGCGAAACTGTCGATTAAATCTGGAAACGAAACCAGCGCGGTACAGGAATAGTTCGTTTCCGAAACCGGCACCGAATCGGGAAGCGACCTGAGGAAACCGTCCTGATCAAAACCCGCAACGTCACTGCCGTACCCGTACACGGCAAATGATGCAGAATCACGGCTGTTGTCGCCTTTGACAATGACAATATCCAGGCCATACTCCCCCGACTGGTTAAGGGAGAGCGAAAACGCGATATGCGAATCCGTGACCGTTCCGTTTGCGATAATTGCAATATCAGTATCGTTATACACGCGCCTGACAAAGAAACTGTCAACCAAATCGGGAAGAATTACGCTCAGCGTGCATGAATACGAATTGCCCGTTGGTATCGAATCGGGCAGCGAAACAAGCGAATTCCCGACATCAATTTGCGCGTTCCGGTGCTGCTCATCCGGTGCTTTGGGAGATTCACAGGTGAGAAATAATACCGGGCAGCACAAAAACAGAAAAAGAAAATGTGATCGTTTCATTATCGCCTCCGAATCAGACCGTATGCCGAAACTATAACTGATTTTTTTCTGATATTCTGTTTATTTACCATGAATTCCAAATATACCAATTGGCACACAATGCAATAAAAACCTTTTAGAACTATACTGTTTCGCACTGCCGTGGCCGGCAGTGGCACACTTGCTTTCTATTTTTGTAACTCCTCAGGTATGTGGTGCCAGTCATCCCGGAATAACCGCGCAGTACTCAAATCATTTTTCCTTATTATTTGTTTCCGGCTGATTTGCCCGCACACTATACTCCAGGTCAACGCCGAACTCAAATCCTCTGTATTTTTCATCTTCGATTTTCTTTGCCGGAAAAGCAAAAAACAGGTTGCCTGCAAACAGCTTATCCAGAAACGTTCCGCCCAGGCCGACACTGAACCGGGCTACGGTGTTCTCATCAACCCAGCCGAACGCGGGATCGTAATATAAATATCGATAATACTGCGACATGGGAGAAATACGTCTGTTTACCAGGGAGAATTCTTCCGACCGCCAGGTATTAAACCGTGAGTTTTCCCGCAGATACAGAAATCCCGTGCACAGGAACAATTCGATTGATTCGGGCATGTTCATAAACGGCAGTGCATGGATATTCCCCTGCAGTCCGATATGAATTCGCGGATAGCTTTCATTCCTGTCGGATGTATCGGGCCAGGCATCGCCGTACGTCAGTTTCAGGTTGCTGTATGTATATTCAAAACTCAGCTTTGCATACTCCTTGAACGATGCTGCTCCCCCGATGCCAAAGGTAAACGATGAGTATTCCCATGACGTATCTTTGCGCTCGCGCTCGTATTTGAAAAGATTGTCGTTGGCTTCGGTCGGCTGCCACTGGACAATGCTGTTGCGCCAGTAGCCGAACCGTACCGCCGGATGATACATCATGACATCTGTTGCAATAGTACCCATTGTCTGCCAGTTCCAGCTCATGCTGTCGCTGACAACAGCATCTTCGTTGCCGTCCTCTCTTCCATATATATGAGCGGAATCGATAACATCCCACAATCCGTCCCCGCCTACCTTGGTAACGTATATAAACCGGTTTTTGCCGAACTCAATTTCAAAATTGCTCAGTACGGGAAATCCCTCGCTGCCAAAGTCGATATTTCCCCCGAAACGGGGAATTTGCCCGTAAAAATAGCGGTCTTCGTGCGGATTGACATACCCTGATTCAACGTCATCGAGCGTGTCAAGATACCCGGAAGCTTCCCCCTTGAATCCGATACGAACCAGTTCGTGCAACTGCGACCCCAGATGCAGGCCCACATTCCTGAATCCCATTACAACCCGCGTATTGCTCGATCCGCTCATCTCTTCTTTACCGTAAAAACCTTCAGCAGTTACGCCGATCCTGAAAATGCCGTTCTCCGTACCCCCGGCCAGCGTCAGCCCGAACCGGTGCAGGGGAAACTCGATTTCGGATACCGGCCCGCCGGTTACCGAATCTACGTAATTCCGGAGCACCGGAACATTGATATCCTGACGTAATGACTCCAGACTGAATTCCCTACCCGCATCGACAACTGCAATCGGACCCGGCATGTAGAAAAGTTTCGCATACACAATTCCCGGTTTTCCAATCAGCAGGTCGGGGACATAAAAGCTGCTTGCCTTGTACGAAATCGAATCGGGATCATCCCTGAGGCCGAATTTCACCAGCCTGGTCCCCAGACCAAGCTTCACCATGGCATCTTCTTTTTCCAGCAGGCCGAGCGGCGAACCGGCAAAATCATAACTGTTGTAGCTCTCGACCGCAGAAAAAGCGGGACATCCCGCGCCAAGCCGCGCCGCGGATGATGTCATCGCAAGCCTGGTATCGGAAAAATCCGCAAAAAGCACCCAAACACACAAAAGCACACCCGAAGCACATCGCATCAATCCGCTCCTTTGCAATTATTTAAAAGGCAACCACCCACTGCTTCTTTTATTAAATTATATTTTTGACTTCAATATCACATAATTAATTTGTTATTTATGGACCGCTTTTCCGATTCAATTCTGAAAAAATGCCTTCGCAAACACCTCGGGAAGGCTGCAGAGCATGCGTTGTTGTCACGAATACCGACGGGCAAATTCAATACATCGTATTATGCGGATATCGGCGCTGACCAGTATGTTCTCCGGATTGCGCCGCCACGCGATTCTGTTTTTGTTTTTTATGAGCGTGACATGATGAAACAGGAGCCGGGGATCCATGCACTCCTTCTTGAAAAAACATCAGTGCCCGTGCCGGAAATAATCGCGTTTGATCAGAGCGGGGAATGCATCCCCGATACGTTCCTTATTATGTCCCGCATGCCGGGGGTCGCCCTTTCGCAGGCGTACGGAGTTGACATCCGCAGGACACTGCACCAGGCAGGCCGGTGTCTTGCACAGGTCCACGCGCTTACCGCAGAACCACACGGGTATATCGGCGAGCATTGCCCGATGGAGCCGAAAGCACGCTGGCACGAGGCGTTTTTTGACATGTGGGACCGGATGATTGCCGATATTGTATCGGCGGGATATTATTCACCCAAAGAGGCGGATTTCCTCCGGAGCCTTGTATTCCGTCACGCGGCAGTGTTTAAACGGCCGGTACAATCGAGCCTGCTCCACATGGATATCTGGGCCCAGAACCTGCTCGTTGACCGGAAGGGAAACCTCACCGGCATTGTCGACTGGGACCGCGCACTGTGGGGCGATCCTGAAATCGAATTTGCAGTTCTTGACTATTGCGGCATTTCTACACCGCAGTTCATGCAGGGGTACGGCAGGGCCCGCGACGATTCACCTGAAGCCCGGATACGGAATGCCTTCTATCTGCTCTATGAAATCCAGAAATATATCGTTATCCGCTCCGGACGGAATAATAATCACTCATCGGCAAAAGCCCATAAGAGGCAGGTGTTTGAGATCGCCGCAAAGATAGAGTAAAAATCCTGAAACCCGTATGATACAGGTCCCTCCGGTGCTCCGCACTGGCAGTATCTGAATTGCGCTCCCCGGACCTTCAATTATGTCTGCCGGTGGAATATCTACTCGCAGAAGTTTATTTTTAAAGCTCATAGAACTAAATATTTACCATAAGTGGAAAGGCCGATGGAATGATTCCCCGAGAAACAATCAAAGCAAACATCAGCAACTGTCTTGAAACAACCGATTTTCTGGATTTGCCCAACAGGCGTCAGGGTAAAGTCAGAGACACCTATGATCTCGGCAACAAACTTGTCCTGGTAACAACCGACCGTCAGAGCGCATTTGACCGGGTGCTGGCAAGCATTCCGTTCAAAGGCCAGGTACTCAATCAGGTAAGCGGATTCTGGTTTGAAAAAACAAATGACATTGTTGCCAATCATGTGCTTGATATCCCCGATCCGAATGTTACTGTTGGAAAAAAGTGCACGGTCCTTCCCATAGAATTTGTTGTGCGGGGCTATATTACCGGCTCGACAAGCACCTCTGCATGGACCCAGTATTCCCGGGGGACCCGGAATATCTGCGGCAATGTTCTGCCGGACGGCCTGGTTAAAAACCAGAAATTTGACAAGCCGATCCTTACTCCAACCACCAAAGCCGAGGACCATGATGAGTCGATTTCTGCCGAAGAAATTGTATCGCGGGGGATTATCGACCAAAAAACCTGGGACAGGCTTTCGGAAACAGTTCTTGCACTCTTTGAGCG
>WJKA01000315.1 GCA_014729375.1 Chitinivibrionales bacterium | reverse complement strand
GCTTTTAGAAGAAAAAAACGAATTGTATAAATAATATAACCGCCTGCTTTTAATGCAATTACAACAATCGCAAAATGCATGCTTTTTCTTCGGCTAAGTGCGGAATGTAGGTTAGAACCCATATTTCGGGGCCATTTTTAGCATGTTAAATAAATCAAGAATGAGGTGCAAGGGTTATGTGTTTACAATAACGAAACCGATTGGAGATAAAGAGAAAAATATACATATAGGACCTTTCTCACAGGTTGTTTATAAAGAATGACCTGCGGGCGTGATCTTTTTCTATGCCAGTCTGCCGGCATAGAATATAATCCTAAATTCCGCAGTTGAATTGCGGCGCTACGCGTAAGCTGTTGCGCAATCTTGAATTGCGAAAAGCCTCGCCTTACCTCCCCGGGTGGGGCTACGTTTTTCACAACTCAATCTCACAAAACATCTTACACGTATCATCCACACTCAACTGCGGAATTTAGGATAATAGAGCATTTTGCAAAACGATTCCGCGCTATCATTGCTCAAAGAAATTATATTCTTATAAGATACGAGTTATCCGCAATGAATCAAGAAAAACCACCTTTGGACTACCTGTGCGAATAGCAACACTCAGCAAATCAATCTATCTGACATTTTTTTTTGCAATTACCTCAAGTTGCCATGGCAGCAATCACGACAGTTCATCCGGCGATTCTGTACCCTATGCAGCACAGCGCAGGCATATGGTCGAAAATCAGATCAAAGGACGAGGTATAACGGACAGCTCGGTACTGCAGGCTATGCTGAGTGTCAGGCGGCATTTGTTCGTTCCGCAAAAGTACCGAAAGCAGGCCTATGCCGATCATCCGCTGCCGATCGGGTATGCGCAGACTATTTCGCAGCCCTATATCGTGGCATTCATGACCGAAAAGCTCGATGTCGAACCGGGCGATAAGGTCCTTGAGATCGGGACCGGTTCGGGGTATCAGGCAGCCATTCTCGCTGAGCTGTGCGACAGTGTGTTCTCCATTGAAATTGTCGTTCCTCTGGGAATGCGGGCCAAAGCGCTGCTGGATTCACTCGGATATGAAAATGTCAAGGTTAGAATTGGCGATGGCTACAAGGGGTGGCCGAAACATGCACCTTTTGATGCTGTCATTGTCACCTGTGCACCAACCAGTGTCCCAACACCGCTTAAAGGACAGCTCAAGGACGGTGGACGGCTGATTATTCCGGTAGGGGAGAGCAGTGACCAGGAACTTATTCTGCTCCGCAAACAAGATGACCTGCTCAAACCCGAAGATGCAATTCCAGTGCGCTTTGTGCCGATGGTTGATGAAAAGGGTGAAACCTATTAAGCCCGGTAGAATGGGGTCGGGCCACGTTTAGCTCGCTCGGATTTCCCTGCTCATTGTTTTAATTTCTTCAACGGCATTTTCACTCCACCCGTCAAGCTGCGTAATAAAGAATACATCATTATGCCAGAGCGGATCACTTTTTATGGCTGGAAACTGCTTTTCGTAATGATAAAACAGCGGTGTGCCCGGAACAGGCGAAAGAAATACCGGTTTAACCTTTGTTCCGAACCGGGCAACTGCCCGGATTTCCTGATAAACATCGGCGGGGCGCTGTCCGGGAAGGCCTGCCATGACATAAATACCGATATCATTTCCGGAAAAACCTGCGTTGTACAGCACGGCAGTTTTTTGTTCGATTAATTCGAGGCTTGCTTTCCGGCTGGTGTCTTTGCGGAATTTCTGGCGGCCACTTTCGTAGCCAAACCGGAGTGTTTTGAAATTGCTTTGTTTCATGCACGCTGCGGTTTTTGCGGTGATCCATTTGAGATGAAGGCCGTTTGGAGTATGAAAAAAAACGTCCTTTCGTCTCAGGGATTCCATAAGGGGCACGAAATGCCTGGATGATTCAAATAAAAGTGCATCATCGTAGAACGCGATGTTTTTACTGTCAAGCGTATCAATCAAAAACAAGCTTTCTTTGATGATATCCTCCGGTTGGCGGAAATGAAAGCCGCCCTGAAGCATGTGTGAAGCGCAGTAGCTGCATGAGCAGGGGCATCCAAGTGAGGTAAGTACGGCACCATGACGCTCCGGCCGGATCAGTGCGAAAGCATCCAGAAGTCCCGGAATCCAGCCTGACCGCTCAAGATGCAATCCACAAGGAAGCCCCAGCCGGCCGGTATTGTCTGTAAGCCGCCGGGGAAAAATAAATGTGTTGTTTGTATTCATTGCCGAAATATATCCGGGAATGAGTGATGCAGCGGTGCCACCGATACATACGGGGGTATTCGGAAATCGGGCACGCACGCGGCGGATTGTCTGGTTCAGTCCTTCAATCCAGTATGTCATGCCGGATCCGACAAAAATCAGATCAGGACCAGGGATGGAATCGATATAGCCGTCGAATTGTGCAACAGAAATTCCATATCGCTTGTACGTACGTCTGATTTTGTTATAAAGTAAAGGCTTGTCAAGTTTTTCTTTGTCAAAATCGCCGGTATTGTACCGTTTTGTTTTTGTTGAAGGGGTGCGATCCAG
>WJKA01000314.1 GCA_014729375.1 Chitinivibrionales bacterium | reverse complement strand
CTCCCAGAAAGAGCATAAGACCGTTTTCTCTGATTTCGCCGGGGTCCTGGTCCACAAGCGAAAGGACCTTATCGGGAATGACGAGTGCAATCAACTCGGAGATAATTGCAACGATGGAACAGCAGAGTAAAAGAAAATCGTGAATACCGCCATTCATTATTTCTCCCGTTCCGTTTGCTTGAGTTCTTGTATCAGGCGCGCTCTTGATTTGCACAGAAAGGCCTGAAAAGGAGGTTCCCGGTAATCGGGATATGTCCACGAAAAGTAGCGGTATTTCCCCTTGCGGAAGTGAAGCGTTACCTCTGCATAAATACTTTTTGCCAAGTAGATTCGGTGGAAAAAATCTTTGGTCGATGCAAGCACAAGCTTGTCTTTTGTCAAAAGCCCGGGATCAAGGTTGACCGTCCTTTTCAAAGAGCGTAAAAACCTGCTTTCAACCGTATTGGTGTAGCATTTGATGCCGGGCAGCAGCCCACGGTCGACTGTTCCTGGAAATGTTACATACTGTTTTTCCAGCCCGGCGCCCATTTCCCTGCGATAATAATCGGTAAAATCAAAGGGAACCGGGCCATGACTAAAATCGGGAGTTCCCCATTTTTTCCCTAGCTGTTTCCATAACCGGTCACGATCAGCACTTTTTGACCAGGTAATCGCCAGAAACAGCTTTGCTTTTTGCGGTTCTTTGGCTTTCCCCACGGTCCGGCTCCCTTCATATTTCCTGATATTCCTGCACGCTACTTGCAAACTGCTATAATATATAAAATCAGAGGCTCATATCAAAAGAATAAATTTGAAGCATATTTTGACCGGTATGCATAAATCACCTATTTTTTATATCTATTGGCCTTGACTTTGTTTCCGGCTGGAACTACTTTTTTATACTTTTTTCGACAGTGTCGACCGACAACCAGTACCCGACTGTTTACTATGATTCGAAGAGGAAAAGTCATTGTTTGGCAAGTATAGCTTCAGAGGCGGCGTTCACCCTTCGCATAATAAGGACCAGACAGCTTCCAGAAATATCGAAACATTTCCTGCTCCCGAAAGAGCAATAATTCCTCTTTCACAGCACATCGGCACGCCGGCAAAGATCGCGGTAAAGCGCGGTGACACGGTGAAAACAGGTCAGGTCATCGGAGAAGCCGGCGGATTTGTTTCCGCGCCTGTCCATGCATCAATCTCCGGAAAGGTAGTTTCTGTCGGCCCGTTTCCGCATCCACTCGGACGACGTGTAACGAGCGTTGAAATCGAGAATGACGGTACCAATGAAACCGTCGAATTTAATCCATCCGACAAACCCTGGCGTGAAGCCGCGCCGCAGGAGATTGTCCAGAAAATATCTGCCGCCGGCATCGTCGGCATGGGGGGAGCGTCATTTCCAACTCATGTCAAGCTGTCACCCCCGAGCAATAAACCGATAGACACGGTTATTATCAATGGCGCGGAATGTGAGCCGTATCTGACCGCCGACCATCGCTTCATGCTCGAAAAAACCGAACAAATCCTTCTGGGAGCATTGATTATCAAAAAAGTCGTCGGCGCCGCAAAACTGTTTATCGGTATCGAAGAAAACAAGCCCGATGCTATCGAAAAAATAACAGAACAGCTAAACAAGGAAATATTCAAAGAAATAATTCCTGCAAAATTACAGACGAAATATCCGCAAGGCGGCGAAAAACAGCTTATTGCTGCCATCACCCGGCGCCAGGTGCCTTCCGGCGGACTTCCTATGGATTGCGGGTGCATAGTCCAGAATGTCGGAACCGCTTGTGCAATCTGGGAAGCAGTTTCCGAAGGTAAACCACTCTATCAGCGTGTCGTTACTGTCACCGGCCCTGCAATCCGCAAACCGGGCAACTTTCTTGTTCGCATCGGGACCCCCATTAAAACGCTTGTCGAAAAATGCGAAATAGACTATGATGCCGCGCAGAAGGTGATAATGGGCGGCCCGATGATGGGATTGGCCCAATCCGATCTCGATGCACCAATTATCAAGTCATCGTCGGGAATACTTGCACACTCAACCTTGACTGCAGGAACCAGGGACTACGATTGTATCAGTTGCGGCAATTGCGTAAAAGCATGCCCGATTAACCTGGTCCCCTCATTTATAAGCAAATTCGTCCAAAAGGGCCTGTATGAAGATGCCATGGCCTGGAATGTACTCGATTGTATTGAATGCGGTTCATGTGCCTATGCATGTCCGGCTAAGATAAATCTGGTCCATTATATGAAACTGGGAAAGTTTCATGCGATGGCTATCAGAAAATCACAAGAGCAGAAGTAACGGTCTACCGGGAAAGAGAGTATGTCGTCAGAACAGAAACTTCTTCATATATCGACATCGCCTCATGTAAAACATATTGAGACGGTGCCGTCAATTATGCTCTGCGTTTGTCTGGCGCTCATACCGGCATTTGCCGCGTCAGTGTATCTGTTCCGCCTCAAGGCGCTGGTACTCACGGCCGTATGTGTGATCTCATGCCTGGCCACGGAATGGAGCATTGTACGTTTTTTACTGAAAAAACCATCAACACTTGGTGATTTCAGCGCGCTTTTAACCGGGATACTCCTTGCATTCAACCTCCCGCCCGACCTTCCGCCATGGATGGCCGCTGTCGGCTCTGTCTTTGCAATTGGCGTGGCAAAATGGGCATTCGGCGGTCTCGGGCATAATTTTGTTAATCCGGCCCTTGCCGGCCGGGCATTTCTGACTGCCTCATACGCTGCTCCCATGACTGTATTCAATGTTCCGGATTTCTGGAAAGCAAGAGGGTGGACAATCAGCGGTCTGTCGGAAAAAATTATCAGGCCTGTATCGGATACCCTGGACGGCATTTCCGGGGCTACGCCTTTGCCGACGTTTTCAGGCATAACCGAAGCACTTCATGCAGAAAGTGCCCGTCTCGTTGACCTGCAGTTTCATATTATTGATTTCCAGGAGGCGCTTCCCCGCCTGTTTTTCGGTAATGTAGGAGGATGTATCGGCGAGACCTCGGCGGCTGCGCTTATTCTCGGTGCAATTTTTCTCTGGTATAAACATATCATCGGCATACGCGTCCCGGTTCTGTATATCGGCACAGTATTTCTCCTGACATGGCTTTTCAACGGCACCGGTTCATTTTTTACCTCCGAAGCGCTTCTTGTGCCGGTGTATCAGATACTGGCGGGCGGTTTGATGCTTGGAGCATTATTCATGGCAACTGATATGGTAACTTCGCCGGTGACACCAAAAGGCAAGATGATTTTCGGAGTCGGCTGCGGCATCCTGACCTTCACAATAAGGAAATTTGGCGGATATCCTGAAGGCGTCTCATATTCAATCCTGCTGATGAATCTGACTGTACCCCTGATTGACCGGTATACCCGGCCGAAAATCTATGGGAAGGTAAAGAAAAATGCTTGATATACTTAAGCTTTCAATTGCATTAACAATTGTCGCCATCGGATCCGGCCTTGTTGTTGCATTTACCTATTATAATACCGGCGAAGAAATACAAGCGCAGGAGCGGCGGAATCAGATGGAGGCTCTTGAGGCGGTTTTCCCCGACGGTGTCGAAATTAAAACACGCAGCGGGAACAATCCCCTTCCCTCCACGTACTGGGTGGCACAGACAGATTCCGGATTGGCGGGCTATGCATTCAAGCAGAAAAGCAAGGGATATGCCGGAGATATCCAGGTCATTGTCGGAGTTGCACCTTCAGGCGAAATCCTTGGTTTGAATATTCTTTCTCACAAAGAAACGCCGGGCCTGGGGGACCGCGTCTCCGAAAAACCTTCAAAAAAGTACATCTGGAACGTGCTTGCCGGTACCAGCGAAAAAACCAGCCCCTGGTTTACAGAGCAATTCAAAGACCTCAGTGTTTTTGAAGAAATAAAAATTGATAAATCGACCGAATACCATACATGTTCCGACGAGAAAAAAGGAAAGCTCGAAAAAACAAATACGATAACAGCAATAACCGGAGCGACAATCTCCACCCGCGCGGTGAAAAACTGTATACGAAAAAATGTTCCGGAATATCTCAATTATCTGAAATCGAGCGGAGAGAGTTCATGATTAAGGAAGAGCTTAAACGCGGAATAATTGCCGAAAATCCGATTCTGGTTCTTGCCCTCGGCCTTTGTCCCGCACTTGCTGTCAGCACCTCGCTGCAAAATGGCCTGGGAATGGGCTGTGCCGCCACGTTCGTGCTGATCTGCTCGAATATCATTATCTCACTCATTAAAAAATGGATTCCGGAAAAAGTGAGAATTCCCTGCTATATTGTAATTATCGCCACATTCGTTACCATCGTCGAACTCACTTTGAAAGCGTATTTCCCCGAATTAAACAACCAACTGGGCATATTCGTGCCGCTCATTGTTGTCAATTGCGTTATACTGGGAAGAGCCGAAGCATTTGCTTCGAAAAATAACCTTGGGCGCTCGATAATCGACGGTTTTGTTATGGGGCTTGGATTCACCCTGGCACTGTGTATTCTGGCAATAATCAGGGAAGTGCTTGGAAGTAACAAGCTGTGGGGATTGAAAGTCTTTCCCGGGTTTAGACCAATGACAATCTTTATTCTGGCGCCCGGCGGTTTTTTTACTATTGCGTTTGTCATGGCAATGATTAATTATTTCAGACAGAAAAAAGAAGGCGGACAATCATGAATATCGATTTTATAAGCCTTGTCCAGATTTCTATTGCCGCGGTATTCATTAATAATTTTGTGCTGTCCCGCTTTTTAGGACTCTGTCCGTTTTTCGGTGTTTCCAAGAAACTGTCCAGCGCTGTCGGAATGGGCATGGCGGTAATCTTTGTAATGACCGTGGCATCGATGATAACCTGGATCATTTTTCATTATCTTCTGGTACCTTATGAGGTCGATTATTTGCGAACAATAGTGTTTATCCTGGTCATTGCCTCGCTGGTACAACTGGTAGAAATGACCTTGCAGAAATTTTCTCCTGTTTTATATGATGCGCTGGGTATATACCTTCCGCTGATTACCACAAATTGTGCAATTATGGGTGTTGCAGTATTAAATGCGGGCAAAAATGATTTCACCCAAGAGCCGTACTCTTTTATTGAGAGCCTGGTAAATGGAATCATGTCTGGGATTGGATTCACCCTTGCGCTTGTTCTCATGGCCGGGATACGGGAAAAGCTTGAGCTTGCCAATATTCCCCGTCCGCTTCAGGGTCTTCCGATAGCCTTTGTAACCGCGGGTCTTATGGCGATTGCATTTCTTGGTTTTTCCGGATTGAACTTTTTCAAGTAAGAAGGGACTTTTTGCGTGATTGAGACGATATTTCCGGTATTGCTTGTCGGCGGTGTGGGCCTGTTTTTCGGGACCGGCCTCGGATTTGCATATAAAAAGCTTTGTGTTCGTGTCGATCCCCGTATTGCAAAAATTCTTAATGATCTTCCGAATGCAAATTGCGGCGCGTGCGGTTATCCAGGCTGCTCTGCATTTGCCAAGGCGGTTGCTGAAGGCAAGGCAGATCCAACCGGCTGTATCCCCGGCGGTTCAAAAGTGGCGGACCGTATAGCAGAGATAATGGGAGTTGCTGCCTCGGAGAAGGAGCCGATGATGGCTGTTGTTCATTGCAAAGGCGGCACAAAGGAAGCGCGGGAACGCGCGATATATGACGGTATCCGGGATTGTCATGCCG
>WJKA01000313.1 GCA_014729375.1 Chitinivibrionales bacterium | reverse complement strand
TCTCTAAAGTAAATGTCGGCATTGCTGCCTCCTCCGGCATTACGGTAATCCTGCCAGACCATTTTGCCTCCGTGGATATCCACCGAAGCTTTATAGGAGACCGTTGAGGTAATCCGGCCGGGCGAGGGATTATTGAGAGGGGAATAGTAGATTTCATTGAATGTATCCGATGCTGTCGAATGACGGTAATCGGTCCAGATAACCGCTTGCTCGTCCATGGAAAGGAAATCCTTGTAGGTCGTATCATTGGTTATTTTAGTTTCGTTTTTTGTATCGATATCCATGAGTTCCACTTTATACGCCGCTCCGGAGCCGGGGATTTGTCCCGGATCTCCGATACCACCGCCGCCGCCGCCAATCGGAATACCGCCGCTTCCGCCGGAGTAGGTGATCCAGGCAGCATGAGTACCGCTGAAATCAAGCGGCCACAGATATTTTGTCAGATTGTCTCTAACCTCCTCGTTGGTACCCGCAAGATCAACAATGTAAAGCCTGTACGTTCCCGATGGCTTATATTGATACAGTACTTTATAACCGTGGAGTATGGGTATTACCGATGAAGTGATGCCGGAATACAGGACATCGCTTTGAACCGAAACCGCATGTGCCGATGAAAAAAAAACTGTTATATAAAGCACAGCAGATATTGAGAAGTATACCGGAGTTTTCCGCATAAACGACCTCCTTGTTAAAGTAAATTAATGAGTTGATAATTTTGTTCCGTATGATTCTATATAAGTAAAGTACTTCCTTTCCAGAATTGATTGCATTGCGGTAATAATTTCTTTGTCGTGTGCAATACTCCAGTCGATATTCCACTGTCCCGATGTTTTATCCGATGGATTTTCAAACAGGACAATGGCTTTAATTGATGTAAATTTTTTTTCAATCTGCGACAGCATCTCCCGGTACCAGACTTCCCGTGAACCGCCGATATCGCTGCAGCCGACCTCTGCCAGCATGATCGGTTTTTGGAGCGGAAGCATCTCCCGGTACAGCGGCGATGCCAACTCGTCAAAGCTCATCCACCGGCGCTCATTTTCGCCGAAAAGAATCTCACCGTAATTGAAAATATCCATAGCAACCCAGTCGACCGATTCACCGCCGGGATAATAATCCAGTATGCCGTTTCCGTATGGACACCATACCCAGATAACATTGGTTGCGCCCACCGAATCGAACACTGCTTTTACATGCCACCAGGCTTGCTTGTAATCGTCGGGGGTATTCCCGTTTCCGGGCCCCCAGGGATATTGGTCATTGGTCATCTCATGAGCAAAGCGGAGAAAGAACGGTTTACCCCAGGTGACAGCAGCTTTGGCCCATTCAATGACATGAAAATCGTAGACGCCATCGGCAATATCCCGCAAGCACCGCCACTCCCGCTCGGGCATGGGTTTGAGCTCTTCACGCTCAAAACCGCTCACCCAGGGCTCCCAGGTGACAACCGGCACTTTGCCGTTCCCAACAACGGCGTCCATAACGACCGGCTGAAACACGTGCTCCGCCGCGCTTCCCCAGGCCTGATAAAACGATACCAGCGTAAACTTCAATCCCAGGGTGTCTTCCATTGCACGCACCGGACCAAACGACCAGGGCAATTCTGGTTTGTAAATGCCGAGCATGCACATTTCAAGCGGCACATGCGATTTTCGTGCCACGATACGTTTTGTCACAACGGTAAACCAGGTTTCCTTAACTCCATTTTCGAACCGTACGATTGTCAGAAAAAGAACCCACAGGAGCAGGCAATAGCAAATAGAAAGAATGCCGATCCGAAGCGATTTCATGCAGTACCCTCACTTTTATTACCGGAGAACAAGCCTGCATGCGCAATCAAAACCGTAGGCATCATCAGAACGATATTGCACAAAGCAAAGAAAATCATCAGTTTCGTGCCGGTTACAAACCGCTCGTAAGTGACCAGCGCATAGATGATAGCAGCGGCCGACAGAGCGATGACTGCAATATGCGGCATGACAAGATTGGTAAAAATCCCTTTTTCCGCTTTTTTGGGCGTCGGAAGATACGGCACTTTCGTGCGGGTCGCCCAGTATAGAAAACCGAGTGTAAAGATGGGCCAGGCTCCCTTGAACAGTACCATGCCCCGCCACAGAAGCCCTTTTTCACTTGTATGCCGGAACCATCGCTGCACATAAAAACTGATACCAAGTGACATGACTGCATAGGGGGTCAGGTGAACAATAAACTCGTCAAGCTGCATCTCGACCGCATACAATTCAAAAAAGAGAAACAGTATCGGCAAAATGCAGGTGATTGCAGTGGCAAGCCCTTCCAGATAAAAAGTGCCGGCAAAAAGATAATGGAGCTTCTGCCCGATATTCAGCTTTGTAAATTTGCCGAAATACTCTCTGAAAAAAAGATTGAACATCCCGGTGCTCCACTTGAGCTGCTGTTTGAAATAGGAGTGAAGGTCTGCCGGGTTAATACCGAACGAAAGCCGCTGTGGCACATACACCGATTTCCATTTATGTGAGTGAAGGCGCATCGAGGTGCACAGATCTTCGACCAGATCGACCGCATGGCCGTCGATATCCTCTAAGGCTTTCCGGCGGAAGGTGCAGTTGGCACCGATAACAACGGCAGTGCCAAGGCCGTTCATGCCCATGAGCGTGGGTCCATAAAAATTATACTGCTGCTCCGCTGCTGCTTTGGCAACAAAGCTTTCATCCTGGTTGTAATAGGCCTGGACAACCTGAACAAACCCGACCTCGGGATCGGAAAAATGGCCCAGCACCTTATCAAAAAAATCCGGCTCGGGAATATGGTCGGGGTCGATCACCAGAATGAATTCACCCTGCGATTGTGTCAGGGCATAGTTGATCTTGCCGGCCTTGGCGCCGGTTATGCCACGGCAGTCCAGATGGTGAATACCAAGCCGCTCACATAATGCCTTCAGCGCAGGATCATTGCCTCCGTCAAGAAGATACGATTCGTGCGGATACCGGATAGCAGCGATCGCCGCAAGCGTTTTCTCGAACATCTCATATGGCTCGCCCGGCATCGCAGTAGTAAAGACATCGACAGTGACACCTGATGCCGGTTCTTTGTGGACCGGTGTTTTCATGAATAATAAATAGAGCCAGTCGGCAAGGCTGCGGTATAAACCGAAAAAGAGTGCAAAGGTGAGGAAGAGGTAAAAAATCATGTTTTTGCTGTGCTGCGG
>WJKA01000312.1 GCA_014729375.1 Chitinivibrionales bacterium | reverse complement strand
TGGGATGAATATTTTCTGGAAATCGCCAATACGGTAGCAACACGCGCAACATGCGACCGGGGGCGGGCCGGTTGTGTTATCGCACGGGACAAACAGATCCTGGTAACCGGCTATGTAGGCTCTCCGGTCGGATTGCCGCATTGTGATGAAGTCGGGCATGACATGAAAAAAGTAGTCCATGATGACGGGCGCACTACGCAGCATTGCATGCGGACAATCCACGCCGAGCAGAATGCAATTTGTCAGGCTGCCAAACAGGGGATTTCAATACTTGGCGCCACACTGTACTGCCGGATGACCCCGTGCCGGGTTTGTGCAATGATGATTATCAATTGCGGCATAGAACGCGTTGTGTGCGAAAAAAAGTATCATGCAGGCACGGAATCGGAAAAGCTATTCGATCAGGCCGGCGTTGAGATCATTTTCATGTCTGATGAAATAGTGCAGTACACCAACCAGTAGCCGGGCGCATTTATTTATAGGGGAATTGTTCCCACGCGTTGTCCACAAAAGCCCGGAATTCGCGTTCAAACCGTGAGCGCGGAAATTTTTCGGCATTTTTCCGGATTATTAACGGTTCAAATGTATCTTCATTCTTGAGGAATTTCTTGATTGCCGAAACAATGCTCCAGTAATTCTGATTATAGAAAAATATACCGGTCTGTCCTTCAACCACCGTTTCCAGCGCGCCCCCGCGTCCGTATGCGATCACCGGTATTCCCGAGGCCTGCGCCTCAACATTGACAATCCCGAAATCTTCCTCCGCCGAAAAAACGAATGCGCGGGCGTTCCGAAGGTGTTCATCAAGTTGCGGGGAGGGAAGGTGCCCCAGGAATGAAATGTTCTTTTTCGAAATCTTCATGAGTTGCTTTTTTGAAGGCCCGTCACCGATAATAACAAGCGGCAATTCAAGTTCATTGAATGCACGGATAATAAGGTCGATGCGCTTATAGGGGACCAGCCGCGAAATGGTTATGAAATAATTGTCCCGCCGGTCGCTTATCCTGAACCGGTCAACATCAACCGGTGGATAGATTACCGTTGCATCGCGATTATAGCATTTGCGGATCCGGTTGGCGATATATTTTGAATTTGCAATAAAGTGGTTTACCCGTTTCGAGGAAATCGCGTCCCACATGCGGATATAATGGAAAATCAGCCGCACCAGAAAGCTTTTCAATCCTTTGTCGAGACCTGCCGTTTCAAGGTACTCGAATGTGAGGTCCCAGACATACCGCATCGGAGAATGGCAGTAGCAGATATGGAGCTGGTCCGATGAATTGAGAATACCTTTACAGACTGCGTATGATGAGGAAAGGATCAGCTTGTACTCGCGAAGGTCGAACTGCTCGACTGCCATGGGAAAAAGCGGAAGATAGATGCGGTGGTGCTTTGCGGCCCAGGGCATGTGCTGCAGCATTGATGCAGTAACGGTCACATCCTGCCATCGCGTGTTTTTAATCCCCTCAGGATCATGAAAAAGAGCAAAAATATCGCCCGGATACAGCGAGTGGATCGATTGAAGGACGCTTTCCGCGCCAGCGACGGTTACCAGCCATTCATGAATTATCGCAGATTTCATGTATCTCAGTATATCATTTCCGAAAAGCCATCGTACAGGAAAAAATGACAGAAGGATTATCGCGGCGGAGGATTGAGCCCCGACAGGAATATTTTTTCGCAGTAATATATTTTACATCCTTTCGGAAACAGAGCGTGTATACTCATTTATCGGAGGTTTTTTTTATGTACAGACCGCAAATTAAAGTAGTTGATTGCACGATCCGTGACGGCGGATTGATGAATGATTCAAAATTTTCACTGGAAACCGTACAGGATGTCTACGCATCGCTGTGTGCATCAGGGGTGGATATTATCGAAATCGGGTACAGAAACAGCAAAACCCATTTTTCTCCAAAAGACTACGGACCGTGGCGTTTCTGCGATGAGGACATGGTCAGAAAAGCTGTCGACGGCGTTGATAAGGGCTCGACAAAACTGGCTGTCATGCAGGATGCCCATAAAGCAGTGGCAGAGGATATTATCCCCAAAGAGGAAAGCGTTGTCGATATGATCAGAGTGGCGACCTATGTAAAAGATGTCGACAAGGCTATCAAGCTGGCAAATAATGCCACCGACAAAGGGTATGAAGCTACGATAAACATTATGGCAATATCGCATGCGCTGGAACGGGAGCTCGACGAGGCCCTTCAGCAGATTGAACAAGAGACAAAGATTGTCGCCTGCTATATTGTCGACAGTTTCGGGGCGCTTTACAGTGAAGATGTTGATTATCTTGTCGGTAAATTCCAGCGCTATCTCAAGACAAAAGAGACAGGAATCCATTGCCATAATCAACAGCAGCTCGGGTATGCCAACACAATCGAAGCAATTATCAAGAATGTTAATTATCTTGACGGTACGCTTTACGGTCTCGGACGGGCTGCGGGGAATTGCCCGCTTGAGCTGCTCATAGGATTTCTGAAAAACCCAAAATTTGATATCCATCCGGTACTGGATGTCATCGGAAGGACTATCCTTCCGCTCCGCAAAGAAATGGAGTGGGGCTATTCAATTCCGTACATGATTTCCGGCGTGCTCAACGCGCATCCGTCGGAAGCCATGAAATTGATGAAGCTTGATGACGATAATCCTGCAAAATGGGAATTTGCCAAATTTTACGAAAGGATGGCGGAGCAGGCAGATTAGAAAACAGTATCCGGATTACGTGTTTTTATCAGTGCAAACCGATTAATTTCAAGACAAATTTTTTAAGCGACTACGGTGGTGGCAGCATCAAGCATCTGATACAACCTGCAACGTACTTGCTTCGGGAAACCTGCCTCTCGTCGGTTTGGCTCCGCTGCTACTTCGTGGTGAGGCGCAGCTTCGGCGTGACTGGGCAGGGGACTCAAGCACCACTTCACCATTCAGCCACTCCGCCCATAATTTCTTATTGTCAACATCGACGCTTTACCTAAAAAACCACAGGTTCTTTGCAGGGAGAAAATCGAAAATTCAGAGACTGCGCAGCAGCTCTTTTACTTTTTGTTTGAGCGCGGCAGCGCTTTCCCAGAAAAACAGCCCGAAAGGGATGTCTTTACCGGCTTCATATGCTTTAGTGTGGATTATCATGTCTTTTTCTATGCGTGTGTCGTGTTTCAGGGGGTCCAGTATAATCTTTCCCTCAACTTTGACGTATATCTCTTCGGTCTCGTCACTGGAGTACATTGAAACCTGGCACAGGATATCAATAGCCAGATCGGCAATGTTGTCGCTTGATTGCGGGTCCATGTAGCATGAATCCCGGAGGAACCGTTTGAGGTGGGTGCTGTTGGCAAAATGCTCGGGGATTTGTATATTGCTCACAGCATTCACCCTGTATTTCAATGAGTAGACCGGTCGTGTCACATTGAAAATCATGGAGATTTCCTTATTGCTTCCGGCTTTGAGTCCGATATCGACAGCATCGAAATTAATTGGAATTCCGATTGCAGCTCCGTAGTGGGGTTGTATATAGAGGAAGGTCCCTTTGGCAACATAGGGTATTTTCATGGTATTGAGCGATGCTTTGCCCTGGTTGTCGGTCTGGATCGACAATACCTGTTCGCCCGAGGGAAGCTTTCCGATCAGGTGAAGACCTGCAAAGGGAGTGGAATCTATCATGGCATTAATGGCAGGAGGATTGCCGGGGGTGCTTCCGGGCTTGCCGGCAATGACAATATTGTCCGCGTCAAGATTAAGCTTGTCGACTGTTTCCTGCACCTGTTTCAGAGCAGCCTCTGCGGGCATGGTGGGGCAGCCTCCGAGGCAGCCGATATTATAAAAGAGTGCTTTCAGTCCGAGGACCAGAAAGGATGCGCGGGACCCCGGTTTGTTCAGCGGAATTGCATCATTTAAGAACCTGTTTGCCAGGCTGTCGCAGCGTTCAATGTATGAATTCAGCGTTTCCCGCATGGTTTCTTCGGAAACCGAAAGTGTCAGAATCCAGTCGCGCTGTTCGAATCGCGTGTCCTTTTCTGCTTTGTCCAGTGCCGAAAGCATGAGCGCATTTATATGATAAGCGATAGCCGGATTTGAAGTATCCAGCATGGTGTTTCCATTTTCCCGGAGCCACTTGAGCAGGTCGGCGGTAAGGCTGTCTCGAGCAACAGTGCGCGCTTCGGAGGATATTTTTCTGGTTACCGGTGAATCAAGGGT
>WJKA01000311.1 GCA_014729375.1 Chitinivibrionales bacterium | reverse complement strand
TCCACGGACAATACCCGGTTTTGAATTTGACCACTCAAAAATACTTTCTTCAGACGACGTCCTCATGCTCACCGATCTGCCCGAATCGATTTTAATCCTTGGCGGGGGCGCTATCAGCGCTGAATTCGGCCATATTTTCAATGCATTCGGCGTACGCGTATACATTATCGAGATGCTCGAGCATCTTTTGCCGCTTGAAGATCATGAGACGGCCGCTGTTTTTCAGAAAAGCTTTGCAAAACGGGGCATTGAAATCAGAACATCAGCAAAAGCGACCGCAGTAAAAAAAACAAAAACCGGTTGCGAGGTAACGGTTGAAAGCAACGATTCTCCGGGTGAAAAATTTAAGGTTGACAACGTGCTCGTTGTGGCCGGACGGGCTCCGAATACCGCCGGTATCGGACTGGAATGTTGCGGAATAGCGGCCGATCGCGGCTTTATCAACGTCAGAGAATACTATCAAACTTCCGCGCAAGGAATATTTGCCGCAGGAGACATTGTTAATTCTCCCATGCTTGCGCATGTCGCGTCAAAAGAGGCCGAAATTGCAGTCGAGCATATTGCAGGAAAAAATCCGCCCGAAAAACTCGATAAAAACCATATCCCTTCAGCGGTGTACTGCGAGCCGCAGGTAGCACATTTCGGCATTACCGAAAAGGAAGCAACCGAATCGGGCATTGCATTCAAAAAGGCCACTTTCCCCTACCGCGGTGCGGGAAAATCGGTAGCGATCGAAAATTCCGAGGGGATGGTAAAGGTAATATATGATGAAAAATACCGGGAAATTCTCGGGTGCCATATCGCTGGTGCAGAAGCTACTGAGCTGATCCACGAAGTGCTTCTGGCAAAAAAATCCGAGCTTCTTCCCGAAGACATTGCCGGAATGGTGCATGCACATCCAACGCTTTCCGAAGCGGTTATGGAATCAATGCGCGCGGTTGAAGGGCAGGCGATCCATGTGTGAAAAAAAGGTCGTGGCCAGGGCTGAGGATAGGCTGAGATTATGCAAATTTTCAATGACCGATATTCAAGGCTCAACGGTCAATACCAAAGAGTAATTGATAATTTTATCGCGGAGTTTAATAAAACTATAGCATATAATATTTTATAGCAGCGTTTTACCTATTGATATAGAAAAATCCTTTTTCCGAATAAATGCCTTTAATTTGTAGAATGCAACAGTGAAATTTCCTGCAAAAACACAATTCCTGAAGCAAAAGAACATGCTTCGCGTGCTGTATGCACTTGCACCGGTTGCATTGACAGCGGTGTATTTTTACGGTTGGCGCTTTGCCGCCATGATTGCTGTTGCGGCCATCGCCGGCTTTATAACTGAACTAATTATGGCGCAGCGAAGGGACGGAAAAGTCAGCTACGCCTGCTTTGTCACCACAGGCCTGCTTGCCGTTTCACTCACCCCTACCACGCCGTTCTGGATTGTTGGCACCGCATCGGTTATTGCAATCCTTTTTGGTAAAGAAGCATTCGGTGGATTCGGCAAAAACGTGTTCAATCCGGCCATTGTCGGTCGCGCATTTGCATTTGTCTCGTTTCCCGTTGAAATCACTTCCCGGTATGTGCCCGTTTTCAGAGGGTTCCCCGGCGGATTCTCCCGGTGGAGCTGGCTGACACAAAAGAACGTCCCCGAATATCTTGACCAGGCCGGACTTACGCTTGCCGATGCGGTCAGCGCGGCAACGCCGATGTGGACGCGGCGGGATATGGGATTTATTACGCCTGTCAAAGACCTGTTTTTCGGAACAATCAACGGAACATTTCAATCCGACGGGTCCTGGAATGCCCTTTCCGCGGGATCGGGCGGCGAAGTCTGCGCACTTGTCATTCTCCTGGCAGGAGTCTACCTCATGTGGACAAAAACCGCACAGTGGCGCCTGATTGTGGCAACCTGGTGCGGCGCTATTGCCATGAATATATTCCTCCGGTATATACTCGGCATGCATGAGGCCCCCACGATCCCCTTTACGCTTTTTTCCGGTGCATTGATGTTTGGCAGCGTTTTCATGGTGACCGATCCGGTGAGCGCCCCGAAAATTCCTTTGTCACAGTGGATTTACGGGTTCTTTATCGGTTGCATGGTCGTGTTTTTCCGTGCAAAAGCAATTTTTACCGGCGGCGTGCTGTTTTCCATTCTGCTCGGCAACATGCTCTCACCATCACTTGACCTGTGGAACAAGCGTATAAAAGCCGCCCGATCGTCGAAACCGGAGGCCGGCACCGCATGAATAAATCATCACCACTGTACATACTCATCTTCATCGTGGCCATTTCCGCGCTTTTCGGGTTTGGTGTTTCGATGGTGCACTACAGCACCGAGGACATGCTTGCGCGAAACCTCACGCTGCATCGCAACCGTACTATTGCCCGGGCTTTTGACCTCTCTGTTGAGGGCAAGTCCTCCGAGGCATATCAGCAGGCGGTCGCAACAGCGATCCGCGATACAGTCAATATAATTAACAACAGGGAATGGGAGCTTTTTTATCGCACCGACGGCCGCGATGAGGTCGGGTTTATCTTTACCGGCATGGGGTTCTGGGACAGGATAACCGGCATTCTCGTGGTTTCATCAGACTTGCAGGAAATTAGGGATATCAAGTTTTTGTCACATAAAGAAACGCCGGGACTTGGCGCGCGAATTGAAGAAAAGAGCTTTACCGATCAATTCGAAAATCTGCCGATTGACTGGGACGCGCCTTTAGCGGAGCATATTATTATCGGCCCCGGCGACACGCCTAATACTGTTGATGCAATCACCGGTGCAACGCAGACATCAATGGCGCTTATGAACATGCTCAACGAAGAGCTGAATGCGTTCAGAAAGGCACAGGTAAAGTAGAGAAAAACATACAATAAGGAGCTCACGCAAAGAACACGAAGAAGATATACATGGCGGACACACCAAAAACAGTATTTACAAACGGGACCTGGAAAGAGAACCCGATATACCGTCAGGTGCTGGGCATATGTTCTGCACTTGCAGTCACCAACCTTCTGGCCAACACGCTTTTCATGTGCGCGGGGGTTATCTTTACCCTTGCGCTGTCGAGCCTGACAATTTCCCTGCTGCGAAACCTGATCCCGAAACGGATACGGATGATAGTACAGGTTTTAATCATTGCCTCGTATGTCATGATGGTCGACATAACGATTCGCGCGGTGGCCCCGGATATTCATCGCTTTATCGGTCCGTATGTCGGTTTAATTATCACCAATTGCATTATCATGGGCCGCGCCGAAGCTTTTGCCGGGCAGAACAAACCGTTTATTTCTCTGCTTGACGGTATCGCATCGGGGATGGGTTACTCGTTTGTTCTTATCGCTATCGCCCTTGTCAGAGAACCGCTTGGTTTCGGAACAATTCTTGGTCTTGAACTCCCGGCAAAAGAATTATGGTGGCACCAGTGGACAATAATGGTCATGCCGCCGGGCGCATTTTTCATGCTTGCGATTATTACCTGGATCGCACGGTGTATTTCGGCCGAAAAATCTAAAACCTGATGTAAAAAAGGAACTGCGCATTTATGGAACAGCTTGACATGAACATTTTTCTTTCGATGCTCCTGATTTTTACTTCTGCAGCGTTTACCGACAATATCCTGCTCGCCAGGTTTCTCGGCATGTGTTCCTGCCTCGGCGTATCGAAAAAAGTCGATACGAGTCTCGGTCTCGGATTTGCCGTGATATTTGTGACGGCAAGCACTTCAGCGATAAATTACCTGATATATAAATTTGCCCTTGTTCCGCTGGGACTGGAGTATCTTCGGCTGATTACGTTTATCGTTGTCATTGCCGCATTTGTCCAGTTTGTCGAGATGGTTGTCGAGCGGGTATCCGAGCGCCTGTATAATGCGCTTGGCATTTTTCTTCCGCTCATTACAGTCAACTGTGCAATTCTGGGAATATCGCTTTTTATGCTGAACAAGCCGTTTAACTTTCTCCAGACTTTTGCATTCGGCGCGGGAGGCGGATTCGGCTGGTTTCTGGCAATAACACTTATCGGCGGAATCAGGGAAAAGGTCAATGAACGCGCGGTCCCCGCAGGCCTTGCCGGTCCGGGAATTACGCTGATTATTATCGGCATTATGTCGCTTGCTTTTGTTGGATTCTCCGGAATGATAAAGCTATAGAAAAACATGGTTTCATCAATACTGTTATCAGTTCTGTTTCTTTGTTCAATGGGATTAATTCTTTCAGGACTTCTTATCCTTGCCGAGAAGAAAATCCTTAACTACGGGGAATGCAGGATTTCGATTAACGGCGGCGACAAAGAGCTGACTGTCCAGGGAGGATCATCGCTGCTGTCGCTGCTTGCAGAGAACAATATTTTTATTCCATCCGCGTGCGGCGGCCGGGGAAGTTGTGCGTATTGCAAGGTTTCGGTCGATGAAGGCGGTGGTAGTATCGGCCCGGTTGAAGAGCCCTATCTTTCGCCCGAAGAGCACAAAAACAATGTACGGCTCTCCTGTCAGGTCAAGGTTAAAAATGATATCAGGATCAGGGTGCCGAAAGAGCTTTTCTCGGTACGGAAATTTAGCGGCAGGCTTATTCACAAAAAGCCCCTTACACATGATATAGTCGAATTGCGTATCGAGCTGACCGATCCATCCGAAATAAATTTTGTTGCCGGCCAATACATCCAGCTCGAATCCGCGGAATACAAAGGAAATGACTCGGTCATGCGCGCGTATTCGATCTCCTCACCTCCCTCTGATAAAAACCATATCGAGCTTATTATCCGCCTTGTTCCGGGTGGTATCTGCACAACCTGGGTATTTGAGCACCTCAATGAAGGGCAGCAGGTTACGTTCAGCGGTCCGTATGGAGAATTCAGTCTTTCAGAGACCCGGGCACCAATGATCTGTATCGCAGGCGGCAGCGGCATGGCGCCGATCTGGAGCATAATCAGGGATATGCTCGACAAAAAGAATGTGCGGACAGCACATTACTTTTTCGGTGCACTGACCCGGAACGACCTGTTTTATGTAGATGAGTTGAGGAAAATCGACCAGGACAACCAGTGGTTCACCTATATTCCCGCGTTGTCCAGGGAACCTGACGGCTCCGATTGGAGCGGTGAAAAAGGGCTTATTACCGATGTTGTTGCTCGCCATTTCCCTGACACTTCACAGCATGAATCCTACCTGTGCGGCTCGCCGGGTATGATTGATGCATGCCTGAAAGTGCTGGCAAATGGCGGCATTCCCGAAGAAAAGATTTTTTATGATAAATTTGCATAGAAATATCATGTATCCGCTTCAGTCCGGCAGCCGGGACCTTAGCGCGACAGTGTAGAATATTGGAGTCTGCCATGAAACAGTCACCGTCCGAAAACGAATTTCACAAAAGACTGGGGCCGTCAAAATTTTCCGCACAGGGATTTTTAGGAAATGATCAACGGCCGGTTGATGAAATAATTGCCGAGGATGCGCGCACACTGGAATCGCTTGGAATTACGCAGAAACAAATGGCCGATTCACTTGCCGATGCGTTTGAAAAGTGCCGTGCAGGCCTTGGCGCGGAAGTCGAGCTGTTCCCGAATGTCACCGGTAAATTTTATGAGTCCATGGGAAAGATCCCCTCACCATTCAGAGGAGAGGGGGTTTTTGAAAAAGGTGAAGCGGTTGTCACCGACGCAAAATCCTCAGAAAAAATTATTCTTACCCGCTTGTCGATCAATCTCATCAAAAAGCACTGTTTTTTCCAGGGCAAGGGTTCTCGGTTCAGGATTGATCCGAACAAGGCCGCAGAAATCCTTCGCTTATAAAGGCAGTAATACCCTTATATGGTCTGGCGTGGCTTATGAATTCTTATAAATTAGGGACGGTGGTAGTTTAGTAGCTTAAGCCCAGATCATCCATTAATTTTTCTCCCAGATTCACCATTTTCGAAGCGCTTGGCGAGCTGATGTTGAAATAGCGGGCAACTGAAATTAGCGGTATCTGGAAATGTCGATTTGCAAGATAGGCGATAATTTTCCTGGCATCAGAGCGTGCATTCCCCCGACTTTTCTTTTTAATATCAAGATGCTGAACATTAAGCTTGCTGCATACTTTGCGAGCTATTTTATCAACAGTTATTCCCTGACGGGCATACTTTGAAATGCGAATTCTTTCAGCATACTCATTCGCCAGTGCTTGCTGAACAAAATCCTTGTTCCCAATTACCCAGCATGAGGTATTATGAATACTCTCCGTTTGATTTGCGGAATCCCGAAGGACGGAATTAATGCCCGGTTCTTTCTCTAAGCCTGCTCTTAAAAATGCTTCATAGTTTTTTCGTGCTGATTTTTTGTCTTTTCCATATCGCCTCAGAATATCTCGTTGATTTTGAAACGCCCATACAGCCTTTCCCATGAGCACAGCATGGCCGCACCAGGGATATAGTGCAAGGGACGCCACATCTTTACATATACCACCACGAATGGGGTTTAAATGCACATAGCGGATAAGTTCTTCAATGTACATCTGGTCCTGAGATACAATAGACTTGTAACGACCTTGAAACAAATATCCCTGCTTTTCTTCATTTTTTCTGAAATACTGTGCATATCGACCATTGACAATCCTCATAAATGCGCCCAGCGGATAGGTGTTTATTCGCAAAACCAGATGGTAATGATTCGGCATGAAACTCCAAGCATAAAGGATGTATCCCGATTTGCGAAGATTCTTTTCAAGGAGATTTTTAAGGAACCACCGATCTTCATCAGTTCTGAATATGGAATTTCCCTCAATACCGCGTGACATTACGTGATGCACAGCGCCCGCAACAGTAATTCTGGCTTTCCTCGGCATAATGATAATATATATTCTTAAACTACTAAACTACCACCGTCCCTATATTTTTTTAATTGCGCTCGCTGTGTAACGCATCGGCAACGGCAATAAGGTAGGTCTTTCCCGTAATTGATGCCGCAGTAACTGCATCAAAATCGGGGAATTTTCTATCTATAAGATATCCATTCAACTCATCAATAAATTTTTCGGTGATATTCGACATTTTTTTATCCGTAATTTCCACAGCGACAATTTTATGGCCCTTGACAGTCACACGAACATCCAGGGCCCAGCGACTGATGTCGCAGCTCCCTTCATACCGGCCATCGGCGATCTGGCTCATGTCAATATCAGGCATGACATAATTTATCACTTCACTCATACCATATGTCGTTGCACAATAGAATATCAGCCCAACCAGCAATATTGAACCGATAATTATGAATATTTTTTTAGGCATGTTTGACGGAAAAATCAGTGGCAGGAGGAAATTCTTCTGTGTTTCAGCGTTTCTATCTCTGAGGTAAGCACATTGCTGAGATATTGCATTTTATAGGTTTTTGCTTCGATAAAAGAGGCGAATTCTTTTTCATCCGCAAGAACATCATTATCGACATCCTCAAACAGCCATATAATCTCTTCGGTCTCCATGATAAATTCATCCAGCACAGAATCTATCTGTTCCGGCAGCCCGAAATTATCCTGCTCTTTCACTCGTTTCATAGCATCGATACACTGCGCGCCCATTTCAGCTCCCTGACTCAGGTCAAAGGTCCTGTCGCCGATGTCTTCAAGGCAGGAAATAAAGAAATTTACTACGTTCTGGGAGCGGATAAGGTCTTTCAATGCCGGAGTCGGAACAACAATCGCATCAACAACCAGGTTCGACCGTCGCCGTTTCGTCGAAGAAGCCTGTTTATTCGACTTTTGAATCATTGAGAATCCTCCTCATGGAGGCGCACATTCAAAGAATCCTGTAGCAGCACACCGACATACAACCGGTATGGCTGTCTGATACCTGTTGAAAAAATAACTTAAAGCCATGATATGCACAAGAATATTATTAGGTATTTATTTACAATCGATCTATTTCGATATTCAGCCGGCAGCATGCTCTCGTTTGTTTTCCTGTAGAAAACGCTAATTACGCGCAGCACTCCTTTTATTGCACTTTTATGGGTATCTTTTTTTATAGAAACGTAATTTATTCATTTTTTAAAGGAGGCTTAATGGTTTCTCCATTCCTTATAAACAGAATGGCATCCTGCATGCTGATTTTTGCCTTTGCTGCAGCATTTTCGTCTCTCAGGGCTCAATATTTCAATGTCGACGAAATCGAAGGGCCTGTTTGCATTGTCCAGGACTCTGCCACCGGCAATCCGGCAACACTTTCGCCCGAAATCTCGCAGTATAACATTGTTGTTACCGATGGTCTTGCACACATCAAGCTGACCCAGCTCTTTGTTAACCATTTTACCGGCGTCAATGATATTGTCTATGTTTTCCCTCTTCCTTATGAAGCCGCGGTGCATGCCATGAGCATGGAATACGACAGCATGCTTTATAAAGCGGAAATATTTGAGAAACAGGAGGCACAGCAGATATACGATTCGATGGTTTCAGCCGGTGCGATTGCCGCGTTGCTGCTGCAGGACCGACCAAACGTATTTCAGCAGCGGCTTGCGAACATACCAACCGGTGATTCGGCATTCGTGCAGCTTGAACTCAGCATGCCGCTGAAATACAATGACAGTTTCTGGGAATTAAGCATCCCGACTATGGTGGGTGAACGCTACCAGAGCGCGGGCGCATCACCGGTCCCATCGTCGGGACGGCTCTGGAACCCCCCGGCTGACCGGAGCGGTCAGGGCCTGCAGATTAACGTGCTGATCCAGACCGGATTTCTTATCAGTAACCTCAATTCGCCCACGCACCCTTTTAACATAACGCAAACAGGCCAGTCCCGTGAAATCCTTCTTAAACGATCGGTCATTGAAGAAGGCGACAATCTCGACATGCCCTACAACCAGACAGCACTGCTCCATTCCGCGCAAACATATCCAAACAAAGACTTTGTTCTTCGTTTCAGCCGTGCGCAGTCCGATATAAATTACTCACTGGCATCTTTTTATGAACCTTCACTGTCAAAAGGATATTTTGCTTTGAATATTTTTCCGGATGATTCACTTTTTTCCGGTGACCGGCCGGATCTTGAAATAATCCTGCTTATAGATATTTCCGGCTCTCAGGGCGGCTGGCCGCTGAGTAAAGAAAAAGAAATCGGCAACGCTATTCTGGACAAACTGAAATCAACGGACCGGCTGAGCGTGCTCTCATTCAATACGAGTGTCGGATGGGCATTCGGGAACACCACCCCGGTTGAGGCAAGCGCAGCTAACATAGAACGTGCCCGTAATTATATAAACGGACTTCGTTCGGGAGGCGGAACCGATCTCCTTTCCGGCGTGCAGGCCGCGCTGAGCGCCCCGGCCACATCCGAGCATGAGCGATATTTCGTATTTCTAACTGATGGTTTTATCACCAATGAAGACGCCATTTTTGAAGAAATAAAAAACCATCCATCAAACCCGACAATCTTTACTTTCGGCGCAGGAAACAACCTCAATCGGTATTTTCTCGAACAATCTGCGGCTATCGGCAACGGGTATGCAACAGAAATTACTTACAACGAAGATGCCGGGACCCTGGTTGATAATGCCTGGCAAAAAATTGAATCGCCACAACTCAAAAATATCACTGTCCAGTTCAGCGGTACCGGGATTCATGACCTCATCATGCCTCTGGGGACGAATCTGTATGTCGGGAGCCCGGTTGAAATGTACGGTACCTATATAACCGGCGGCCCGCAGATTGTACAAATAAAGGGGTATCGTGACGGCAGCGAAGTTATCATTGCAGAGACTATCGAACTGGCACAAACGCTCAATTGTAATCGGGTAATTCCGAAAATATGGGCTAAACAGCTTATCGAGCAGTTGAGTAATGATGAAGGCACTACACAGCAGCACAAGGATACAATTATCGAGCTTTCAATCACCCACCAGGTACTCAGCAAATACACCGCGTTTTTAGCCATTAATCCCGTACCCGTTGATGAGTCAAACAGCATCAGTGGAGATTTCATAAATGCAACGCCAGCACGACAGGACCATACGCGGGTAGCCGGTGCGTTTCAGCTCAGAATCGAGGAAGGTTTTCTTACGCTGCAATTTACCGCCGATACCAGGTTCCTGGAATTGAAGATTTTTGACTGCAAAGGACGGCTGATTTATTCACTTGCATCATCGGAAATCCAGAATACCCGCCTTGTTAAATGGGACGGCATTCTTTCGGATGGCACCCGATTGCGGTCCGGCAACTATATCGCCCGAATTAGAACAGACCGGGGCATTATAACGAGAAGGTTTACCTGGAATAAATAGCAGCCCGGCATGGGAAATCTCAGCAAATGGAGGCCTGGCGCGTGCCGGCCTCCTGCATTTTTTGCGGTCTGTTAATTCGGCGATTATTGTGCATTAGCTACCTGGAAAATCAGTTTGACAAGCTCATCGATATTGTACGGTTTTTGAATAAAACACCGTGCACCTTCATCGATAATCGTCTGGGCTTCATTGTTAAAACTGTAACCGGATGATATTATTACTCTTGCGTCGGAATTGATTTCCCTGATTTTCCGGAATGTTTCTTTTCCGCCGATCCCCGGCATGATCATATCCAGCAGTATGATATCAAGTTTTTTCCACTCTTTTTCATATACCTGCAGAGCCTCGGCACCGTCCTTGCACGGCACAGCGTCAAATCCCGCCTTGTTAAGCACTTTCATTGCGCTCATGCGAACAACCTCTTCATCATCGACAAGCAGGACACGAGCGCGCCGTTTGGCAGTAGTCTGTTTCACGGCCGGCGCCGCGGCCTGAGTTTCCCTGCATACGGGAAGATATATTTTAAATACAGTCCCTTCCCCCGGCCCGCTCCGGACAGTAATTGTGCCATGGTTGCTTTCTACCGCTCCGTAAACCGCAGCCAGCCCCATGCCGATCCCTTTCCCCCGGTCCTTTGTCGTAAAAAACGGCTCGAATATCCGGGCCTGGATATCTTTATCAATCCCGGTCCCGGTATCTGAAACCGAAACCAATAGATATTCTCCCGGCGAATCGGCCAGAGCGGGGGAGGGACAATTACTTTTTGTCAGCGCAATGCTCTCGGTTGAAAAGACCAGCGCACCACCGCCGGGCATGGCATCACGCGAATTCATTGCAAGGTTCATAAGGACGCTTTGAAACTGGGCAGGGTCTCCCTTTACGATCGGGTAGTTCGCACGGAATGAGCGGTCTATTACTATCCGCTTATCGATACTTCGGCGAAGAAGGGAGATAACGTGATCAACTATTTCATGGATATCGACCATGCTTGTTTGCTGCTTTCCTTTTCGCGCAAAGGAAAGCAGTTGTTCAATAAGCTTCCCGGCGCGCCGCGCGGCAGTGCCGGCAGTCTCGGCAAGCTCCCTCAATTCGCTTCCTTCAGAAGCATCTTCGCATATTAAGTCCACGCATGAAATAATCCCGGTAAGCTGATTATTGAAATCATGGGCAATGCCGCCAGCAAGCTGCCCGATCGCACGCATCTTTTCAGACTGTAAAAGCTGCTCTTCGCGCATTCGGAGCTTGCGGGTACGCTCCTCGACAATTTTTTCAAGGTCCTCGTTCATCGTGCGAACCTTCGTCTCCGCAGCCTTCCGCTCCTCAACCTCCCGCACCAGTTTCTTATTGTCCCGGGTGATTATTTCAAGAAGCTCTGCGAACTGTCGATGGAAAATTATGCTGAAAAAAACGCTTGACCATATTAGAACTATCGATGTCGAAAAATGCTGACGGGTCGAGTGAATCTCCGCGATGCTGTCCGCATTAAGCGTGAATTGCGGGATGAGAGTAAAATCAGGACTGAGAAATGCAATCAGCAACAGGCTTGCCGTAGCGACTGCCCCCCATAAAACAGTCTCTTTCATGGTGAGAAAAACACCGCATATAATGATCCCGATTGAAATCACAAATGTAGCATCATTAATGGTGGAAAAAGTGAGAAAAACCAGACATCCAAGTGTAATTATGAAAACAAAAAAATTGACGGCAAGGCTCAGATTTCCTTTCCTGGTCAGGACCTGGGCAAATGCAGTAAGACAGAAAAACATCATTTCAGCCGTAACCATTGCCCACCAGTGAAACAAAGCAAAAATGACAATAATCGGCAGCGTAAGAAATAGTTGGGCCATGCTCAGAAGACGGTAAAACGTATTAAGCCTGAATTCTGTCTGGCGGTCGGGATGGGAAATATCCGGGTTGAAAAAGAAATCGATTGGTGCTTTCATGATATCCATCTGGACAGGCATTTTGTATTGTCAATAAAAATAGCTAGTATTATCTATATTGTCAATAATTAATCCATGCTCTATGAATAGTCCGGGGAATAACCCCGGGGGAAAAGCTGCCCGGTAGATTCAGAAAATATATTTTATTCTACTATATGGATCAATTCTGCCTGTGCCCGTAATCGTAATCGCCCAAAACCCGTAAAAAATGTTACCTTCTATCCACCGGAGGCCCAGATGTCCAGCAGGGAACCAATCACAAATTTCCTTCAAAAACACCTTACGTATTTGTGCTCGGTCACTTCACCGCGACCGGTTGGATCAGGCGCCAATCGGAAGGCCGGCGAATATATCGAATCTGTGATGAAACAATCCGGTCTTCACGTCTCCCGCCAGGATTTTGAATGCATGGACTGGGCCACTACGATGCAAAGGAAAATTCACCAGGAACACTCGATAACGGAACCGGTACGGTTGTGCTGTGCGCGCTGGGAGAATTGCTCAAAAACTACAGCGGCGAAATCGGCCTGGAAATCCTGCCGGTTAACGGTGAAGACTACTACAGCGCTGCCGGTCAGATGAAATACCTTGAAATAAATGACAAAAAGCTGGAAAATATTCTTCTGGCGGTCAACATTGATGCGCCCGGATATGTCACAGGCCGGACCAATTATTCCTTGTATGGATGCCCGGAACCAATATCTTGCGCGGCTAACGAAACGCTGGGAAAACGGACGGGTATTGTTGAAGGGGAACAATGGTTCCAGAGCGATCATATGATTTTTGCGCAGCATAACCGTCCTGACATGGCAATCTCATCAGAACATATGCACATGATATGCTCCGAGATTGCGCATACGGAAAAAAAACAGCCTCGATCTTGTCGATTACGACAAATTGGCCGAACTTGTGCTGGGATTGAAAGATATGTTTATCAGGTTATCTAATGAAAGGTACGGCTCTGGATAAAGATACTATAATGAACCGTTTACTAGTCAAATACATTGGTATTTTTTTACTGCTTTGTTTTGAATTCTGCCCTGGCGCAGATTCAGTCCACACAATAAGTGGTATCATCAAATGCCGGGAAAAAAGCACTGTTTACCTCTGCCTTACCGACAAAAAATCGTTTCAGGTTCCTTTTTCCGGCGTCAGGGATACGGTAATTGATGTTTCAGATACGATTAGCAAAGATGTACATTTTACCTTTGAAAATGTCCCTTCAGGCACGTATGGCCTGCGGGTTTTTCAAGATACTAACGGAAACGATAGCCTTGACAAGGGAATGCTCGGTCCGAAAGAGCCGTGGACCATGTCGTGGAACGGCAAGAAGCCGTTGGGCTGGCCGGAATTCCGGCATATATGTTTCACGATAACAAAAGACTCATCCGGCATAATTCTGGAGCTTGAATAGGGATGATAATATGACCCCGGTCCCAGGCACATCTGTTCTTGCGAAAAGTATTTTTAACATCATCAGATTTCTTTTTTGACAGTTGCAATAACTCATGCACTACCTGAGCGAAGAGCACATACTTCTGTTTCTTATGCAGCTATGCATAATGCTTGCAATGGCAAAGATAGTCGGCGGGCTGTTTATCCACTGGGGACTTCCCGCACTTGCCGGCGAGATACTCACCGGCATACTTCTGGGTCCGACTGTTTTTGGCCGCGTTTTTCCGGGTGTTTATGGATCACTGTTCCCGCAGGAACTGATCCAGCAGAACATGCTCGAAACTGTCTCATGGATCGGTGTGCTGTTTCTTTTACTTGCCACCGGCTTTGAGGTGAGCCTTTCCAGTGCATGGAAACAGGGCAAAGCCGCTTTTATGGTCGGCGTAATCGGCGTTGCCATACCCTTCGCAATCGGCGTATCCGTATTCTGGTGGCTGCCCGACCACTATCAGGGTGAATCAACCGATCGTATTACCTTCACTCTTTTTCTGAGCACCGCGGCATCGATCAGTGCGATTGCGGTCATCGCGCGGATACTCCACGACCTGGAAATTCTTAAAAGCGATGTCGGACTTGCGACACTTTCCGGCTTTGTGGTAAATGACCTGATGGGCTGGCTGATATTCGCCTTTGTGCTCGGTTTTGCCGCGCAGCATCAGTCAACTGCGCCCGGAATAATTCATACGCTCTTCGAGGTGATCCTGTTCGGCACGATATGCCTGACTCTGGGAAGCCGGATTGTGGGATGGATTACCAGGCACCTCAAACAACTTGATCTGCCGCATCCGGCAACAGTTCTCACATTCATTTCATGTCTCGGTATGCTGTGCGGCGCGATTACCCAGTGGATCGGGATACATGCAATTCTCGGGTTTTTCCTTGCCGGAGTCATGGCGGGAAATGCGCAGGAAATCTCAGAGCGCGAGCGTGAAATAATTTCACAGATGGTCCATTCGGTTTTTGTTCCCGTATTTTTTGTTTCGATCGGATTGAAAGTCGATTTTCTCAGAAATTTTGATTTTCTGCTTGCCGGATTATTTACCGCTGTTGCTGTCGGCGGCAAACTCCTCGGAGCATGGACAGGTGCGATAGCGGCGAAGATGTCTCGCGAGGATTCTCTTTTCGTGGGAATCGCCTTTACACCCGGTGGTGAGATGGAAGTAGTGCTGGGGCTTCTTGCACTCGAACTGGGAATAATCACCGAAACGGTATTTGTTGCCGTTGTATTTGCCGCATTGTCTTCATCGGTGACAGTCGGTCCGCTGTGTGCCTGGTCGCTTAAACGGCGGCGCCTGGTTGACATTGGTGAGTTCCTGCTGAAAGACGGGGTGGTGACCGATCTTAAGGGGAAAACCAGATGGGATGCTATCCCCGAACTGTGCGGCTCCCTTGCAGCGGCATCGAAAAATCTTGCTGAAAAAGATGCCGCCGAAGCGGTACTGAAACGTGAGGAGATCATGGGCACCGGCCTGGAAAAAGGCCTTGCCGTGCCGCACGGGCGCCTTGATGGAATCGATAAACCGGTCATCGCATTTGGACGATCGCTTTCCGGAATCGACTGGGATTCGCGTGACGGTCATGCATCCCATTTTGTTTTTCTTGTGCTGTCCCCGCTAAAAGAAGAAGGTGTCCAGGTGCAAATCCTCGCGGCAATCGCCCGGTTCATGAACCAGCCAAATATCCAGTCACGGCTTATGAGCGTTGAAAGCGCGGACGAAACCTATCGGATATTGAGAAAAGGACTCAAGAGCGGCACGTAGGAGAACGCGCAGCCTTCGTTTTTAGCTTCGGCTTACAATACGCGGCGAGAACCAACCGTCGCGCTGTACTCTGGCTTGGCAGACGCGACGAGGGAGAATGACCGGCTATTTCTTATACATTATGTTCATGAGGAATAAGTGAATGGGGTTTTTCCAGATGGTGCTGCTGTAGCAGCGATTCATCACTCAAAATTTCCCGGATGGAGCCATCAGCCGCGATTTTGCCATTGTCGATCAGAATGCACCGATCACATACCTCTAAAAGAAACTCCAGATCATGTGAGGATATCATCATTGTGGCGGGTAACCTTTGTATCAGCGAGATAATATTCCGTCTGTTCCGGGCATCAAGGTTGGATGTCGGCTCGTCGAGAAGATAAACCTCGGGCTGCATTGCAATAAGCGTCGCGAGTGCGGCAAGGCGCTTTTCACCGCCCGAAAGATGGTGCGGCGATTTGCTTTTCAGATACGATATTTCCGTTGTTTTCAAAGCAGCATCAACCTCGGAAGCGACTGTATTCCTGTCCATTCCCATATTGAGCGGCCCGAACGCAATATCATCCCAGATAGTTGCAGAAAACAACTGATCATCCGGTGATTGAAAAAGATACGAGACCTCTTTGTTGAATGAATTATGCTTTATCGCTTTTCCATCAACCGTAATCCTCCCCCGCTGCGGTTTCAGCAAACCACACATCAGAAAAAAAAGCGTTGTCTTGCCAGACCCGTTGGGCCCGACAACCGCCACTTTCTGTTCTTTATTTACCTCAAGAGAGATATCGCTGACAACATCGCCGCTGTCACAATAGCTGAAAAAAAGCCTGTTAATGGTTATGCATTTTTTTTCAGTCATAGTATTTCAATCAATATAACCGCAATCGCAACCGAAAATGCCGCTCCTGATTTTGCGAGGTCGGAAGCCGACGTTGAACCCCCCCCGGGCACAATCAGGTTATTCTGATAGCCCCGCAGAATCATCGCTTGATTAGTTCGCTCAGTCTGCTCAAATCCATGAACCAGAAGCGATATAAGGATATCAAGGACAGTAGTAAAATGGAAAAAGCTGCGTGCTGCATGATAGCCCCTGAGCCTGGCAGCTCTAAACGAATTGTGCAATAACTCGAAAAACAGAAAAATAAACCGGTATGTTGACAAGAAAATAAAAATGAGTTTGTTCGGCACATGGAAATATTCCATTGATTTAACGAGCATATCATACCGGGTTGTCATCACCAGAACGCTGAACATCGCCACAATCGACAGCGACCGGACACCAATGGTTCCCGACCATTCCAGACCGCTTGTGTATATGCTGAGAGGGCCAATATCCATCAGCGAAGCCCCCCCTGCGCTGAGAATAAGCAAGGGGGTCATTACAACGAGCATGAAAACGGGATATTTGAGTGTTTTTAGATAGAATGCCGCAGGCACGCGTGAAGCAACCATCAGAATGAGCGCACACCCGGCAGCGGCAGCCAGGCCGGGCGGCGACTGGACAAAAGCGGCAATACAAACAAGTGCCAGAAATGCCGGACATTTCCAGCGGGCGTCCCAGGCATGAACCGGCGATTTCACCCCGATAAAAAAGTCGCTTTTCATATGGCCAGCAGCTCCGGCTTGATATGCAACAGCCTATGGACGATTATGCCGCCGACCGCACCTTCACCAAGTGCCAGTATTGCATGCGACAAAGAAAACAGGGCTGCAATCCCGGCAAACGCTGTTTCCGAAAAATAAATTACACCAAGGACGATTGCGGCTGCGGCAAACACTCCCAGCGCGGAGAAAATCCCCGAAACAACACTGAGCACCGAATCCCTTTTGACAATAATTCGTGATGCTTTGAATCCGGCAAAAACCAGCAATGCCGACACCGAAAATGCAGCAGTATTCACCCCGAGTGTTGTTATACCACCATGGCCAAACATCACTGCCTGAAAAAGAAGGCCGGTCAGAAATGCCAGCGGACAGAGCGGTCCGAGAATAATGCCCACCGGACCGAGTAAAACAAGATGGACCGAGCCGGGTCCGATCCTGAAATGTATCAGTGAAGTCACAAAAAAAACCGCGCTCATTACCGAAATCTTCGCCACATCATTTTTATCTGCCCTGTAGAGAGCGTATCCCGCGCATACAGCGGCAACCGCATATCCACCCGCACAGATTTTCGGATCAAGGATACCGTCGGAAATATGCATCAGGCCTTTTTCCTCGAAAAAAACAGCGCTGTCCCAGTTAATCCCCACACAACACAGGCCGCCATGACTATCTTTTGCAGATAACTGACACGACCGGAGCCGGAAGGTTCACCGGGCAGAAGCTCCTGGTTGATATCAAGGTTGATCCGCATTCCGTGCCCACCCCTGCCTCGTACCTGAAGCGACCAGGTGCCCGGCCGGTCCGGCGAAAAAGCAAAAATGCCATTGGCATCTGTGGTAACTTCTGATTGCGCTTCTGTCTGGTCCGGCGGGAAAACAAGCACATCCGTATGAGCAATCGGTTCTCCAGTGTCAAACGATGCGCGGATTGTTATGCTGTCAGGGCGGATTATTTCATAGGCTGTTCCGTGAGAATACACCAATGAAGCCGGGAAAACCAGTATCAACAAAAACCATCGCATACATTGTTTACCAATTCGTCGCATAGCGGAGTACCAGATCAATCATGCAATTCAGTCGACTGTTCCGAAACCTCGCAATGCCCTTCCCCGCAATGGCCGAGTGACCACAGGGCACGCACAAACGTTTCATACTCATCATCCTGTTTCAATTCACTTTGCGAAACTGCAACCTTCCCACCGTCACGGTACTGATAGAAGAAATCAAATCCAACCGAACTGCTATTGATATGATTGTCCATAGGCGCGTCGTTATCACCAAAAATATGATCAAAATGAAACGTCATCTCTACATCGGCAACACTGTCTTCTTTGACAATGCCCTTTATTTCATCACCGACATATCCCTCTGTGCAGGTAAACGTCATAGTTTCATTTATCTTTATTATAAAGGGAATACTGAGCGAGTCTTTTATTGCTTTTCCGGTCATTACAATCGAGCTTCCCCGGTATTCACCCGCGGTCGCTTTTGTCACTTTAAACTTGAGCGACTGATAATTGCCAGCCGCCACATTATCCACAGTACCAACCTTTACCGGAATAGCATTGTCATCACCGGCAGCCAGATCGACTGCAAAATTTCCCTGAAGCTCCGCCCGAAGGCCTTCCTTCTTATTATATGCTGCAATATCGCTCAGATGTACCAGCACGGTATCAAATGCTATCGCCCATCCCTGCTTATCGATAAAACCCTGGCGGACAAAATCCTCTCCATTTGCCCTGAATACCAGCGCGCTGTTTTTTTCAGAAGAGCAGCCGTACAGAAAAATGAAAGCTGCCACAGGCACTATACATAAAAATCGGATTCGAGTGAAACTCATACCACCAGGTCCTTTCTGCAATACATGTTACATGCGTAACACGATTATTTATTTCGTACCACATTTTATTAAAGATAATTGGTTTGTGCCCGAAGATCAACTTATTGGAACAACGGGAGCTGGGCGGGCACCATCAGGAAAGCTGCGCTAATTCGTTTCGTACAATCCGTGCCGCTTCCACCATGTTTCGCAGCGCGGGTTTTGCAGGTACGATAAAATACATTACCGCTCGATACCATCCCGCGCATTCACCCCTTTTGAATAATAGTGCTTTACTTCTTTCATTTCCGTAACAAGGTCTGCGACATCAAGAATCTCTTTCGGCGCATAGCGACCAGTTATTATTATTTCGCAGTGTTGCGGACGATTGTCTATTATTTCCAGAAGCTCTCTAACCGTAAACAGCGAATAATAAAGTGCAATATTTGCTTCGTCGAGAACGACAACATCATACAAACCGCTGTTGAGGCATTCCCGGACATCCTGAAGTCCCCGCCGTGCATCATCAATATCCTTCTGTTCAGGCCGCCGCTTTATAAAGCACGTTCGGCCATATTGACGAACTGTAACATTATTGCTGAAACGCTCAAGCGCTCGAATTTCGTTATACTTTGCACCTTTAACAAATTGCGCGACCAGAACATTCAATCCAGCTCCCGCGGCCCTGATCGCACAGCCAAGGGCGGCAGTAGTTTTCCCTTTACCGTTTCCCGTGTAAACCTGCACATATCCGCGTTTCATTTCTACTACCTATTCATCCGTTTCCACAGAACTAGTCACATATTTCTGCTGTCGCAAAAACCGCCTCATTTCCGTAATTCATCCGCAATCTTTTTCATACGATCGATCTTTCCCGAAATCGTTGTTCTATATTCCGGTACAAACAGCACATCACATTCAGTGCCGAGAATAAACGGATGCCGGATTTGTTTCATATTCTGCACAAGCTCCCGGCAAAGCCTGTCAACCTGTGCTTCACTGACCACGGTATCATCATAGAAATGTTTTGACGGAAGGTTTCCATACAGAACAACGTCACCGGGAACAATCCGCGCATCATCCCACAAAACCCGCGAACTTCCCAGGCTGAGCATTACCGGGTGCAGCCGGGCAATTTTTGCCAGCATAGTGTCGTTTAATTCACCGCAATCATGAAAAATCATGTCTGTTTTATAGGTACCGAACAAAGCTTTGAGCCGCAAATTCGGTTCCAGTACCAGATTGTCAAAAACGCCTTCAGCCTCAGTAACCTGCTGCGGGGAACAATACACGGTATTTGCCGCCGGCTCGCATACAAACATTGCCCGGGCGCCTGCGTCAATTTGCATCCTGCAATAGCAGTCTACCACTGCCGTCGCCAGCTCGAGACAGTCCTGCATTATCCCCACGGAAGGATCTTCGTTTTTTGAAACACCCATACCGTAGAGAAATACCGGCGTAATCGGATCTGCAAGAAGCCTTGTTATGAGAGAAAACGGTCCGATACACATTCCCGAGGGTTTCAAGTCAGGTTTTGCAGCGATACAAGAAAGCGCATCGCAGGTGGCCTTCATTTTCACCGATGGTTTTGCTGCGATTGTTTCCGCAATTTCATTTATTTCATCGCTGGAAAGCGGTTTTGACAATCGATACCCGGCGTTCTCCGCTCCTCCTGCGCCAAGAGCATCAAGCACCGCCTCTTTCTCGATAGTTAAGTCCATACGCGGAATTGCAAGCGGTGATTGAAATCTTCGCGCAGCCTCTTCGATAACACGGCCAAGCGCGCGGCCGTCGCTCAGCACCGATGAAACATCCTTATGCTCATGAAGCACAAGATCGGTAATGAGCGGTATGACAACCTGCTTTTCTGCCATCTCGATAAATTCGTTTCTGCTCATTGGTCACTTCCTTTTTTTCCGTTTTTCTGCACTTAGACCTCCAGCGGTAAAGAATCCGTTTTTTCCGGGATATTATTTTGCCATTGGAAAACAGGCGCCTTTCTTACAGGTACAATCGGGCTTTCCGTTTAAAT
>WJKA01000310.1 GCA_014729375.1 Chitinivibrionales bacterium | reverse complement strand
TTCTCACATACGCATCAATATCGAATTTGCGTCGCAACCCGTTCTCGTTCATATAGCGGACTTTTCCGAAAACCGGCCTCTCGGTCCATGCACGATCATGCTTGCCGAAACACCAGGCAATGCCGGTAAACCCGTTGGCATCCCTCCCGTCAATTGAATACTTGTTGTTTAGGCGCAACGCCGTGTCCCAGGCCTTCTCCGGAGATTCGGACCACTCAAGGATTTTCTTTCCCCAGTACATGCGCATGTATCCGTGCATTTTGCCTCCGGCAACCATTTCCTGCTGCGCGGCGTTCCAGTACGGGTCGTGCGTTTTTGCCTTTTCAAGCTCCCATGCAGAATACCGGTACGGACGCTTATCTCCTGCATGATCGGCAAGCGTTTTTTTTGCCCAGTCCGGAAGTGATCGAAATGAACCGTAGTGAGGGTTGTAATGGACAAAATTCATGCTTAATTCCCGCCTGACAATGAGCTCTTCCAGAAAAGGCCCCTTCCCGGGCGATTCTGTGCCGGACACCTTGAGCGCGGCATACAGAGCCGATAGCTGTCCGAAATGCAGGTAGGGACTGAGGCCAGACAGGAAGTCCTTTGACGGATCGTTTCTAAGATCACCGAAATGGTCCAGCTTTTCTCTGATAAACGCTGCAAGGACTTTTTTTGCACTGCCGGTTCCTCCGGTAAGCCGGGAAATCTCAGGCACGTCATTGTTTATTGCCAGCCCGGCAACCGCCTTGTCTGTATTATCAATGTTGAAACGTGCAAATGACAGGTTGAGTGAATCTTTTGCAATCCTGACCGGCGGACACGGCCTGAGAAATTCGTTTACGTGCTTGTGGATCTTCGGTCGGAATGTCGCGGCACTGAACTGCTCTTTTTGTGCCGCGCGTTCAACCGGCACAATAACATCACTTTCCACCATCACAAGCGGACACGACAGGGTTCGGGCCACAGCCTGCCGCCATTTTTTCTGAACCGCAAGGTATCCTCTGTCAACCACGCACATCGATGCCCGTTTTGCCATTTCACAGGCGCCCCTGTCGGGTGAGATATGCTGCACCACAAGCTGTATGCCCCGCTTTCGAAGTGCAGCCCGGACATCCGCAAGCCCCTGCAGCATGAAATAGTAGTGCCGGCGATTGGCATCGGGAAATGAATCGGTAATATCGAAAAAGGCGACAAGCGGCTTGTTCTGCTCATTTGCCCGCGCAGCAGCATATTCAAGAGCGTGGTTATACTCGGCGCGTTGCGATTGCTGCATCCAGTACAGGACATAGTCGCCGCGAACTGCCTGCCCGCTATTGAGAATGCGGATCCGGTCAGGATGGATCATTACACAATATATCCGGCCACGCATTACCCGGCATCGGGCATAAGCACGCCCGAATCGACTGTTTCTCCCGAGTCCTGCTCGACCGCCCGGGCATCAGCCTGCTTTTTCAACGCTCTGAACCGGTTTATCATGGCCTGTGACCGGCGATCGCCCGGATGTGACTCCTGGAACTGCTCCATGAGAGCAATTGCGCTGTCATACAGGCCGCGTTCCTGAAGGTTTTTTGCCAGCATAACATAGGCTTCCCAGGGATTTATTTCGGTATTGCCGGTCAGTGATTGCCAAATGTCGTTGGCTTCCTGCGTTTTTCCGTTTGCCTGAAGTGCCTGGGCAAGCATTTTTCTGTACTCCGGATTGTCGCTTTCGATAATAAGCGCTTCACGGGCCCGTTTCTCCGCTTCCTGGGTAAGATCGGCGGTCATGAGAAACTCATGCCGGAGCATCCGCCACCGCCACTCCCAGGGCATCAGTGCAACACACTGGTCCAGCTTGTCAAGGGCAAGGGTCAGTTTGTAATCGTATTCTTCTTTCATGCCGGCAAGCGCAACGGACACTGAATCGGCCGGTCCGGCAGTATCGATAATCATCCCATCCAGAGAATCGATTTTTTCCTTGAGCTCATGTATCGGACGGCGCAAAGTCATGGCCACCTGTATGAAACTTGCAGCATAATTTGTCATGAGCTTGAATGATGTTTCACTCATGAGTGCCTTGCCGTCACCAAGCCCCCTGAAACTGTATACCTGGTCGAGAAAATAGACCGTTTTTTCGATATCAAGCCTGTTTTCAGGAGCAATCGGGCGTTGCATGACCCGGTAAACAAGCCCTTCCATTTTCAAATATTTATCCGCTCCCATACGATTATCATTGGAAACCGTTACTGCAAAGTATATCGGCTTTCGCCATTTGTTGGCATCGAGAATGTGCAGTACCATTTTATCCTGCACCCGGAGGGCGTTTTTCTGTTCGGCGCCCGGTACGGTGACCGTGATTTTGGCGTTGCTCATTTTATAATTGAACGGCTTGTCAAACGGATTACGCTCATGTGTCAAGGCGTCAATCTGGTCCTCGGTGAATGTTATATGCACTCCGGGTTCCAGGTTTTTCAACTGCTTGATATACCATTTCGTATTGAGCAGGCTCAAGTTTACAATACGCACATCACGGCGGATTCCCTCAGCTTCCTGCAGAAACCAGAGGGGAAACGTATCGTTATCACCATTTGTAAACAATACACCATCTTTATCGCACGACATTAATAAATTGTAGGCATAGTCATACGGGACCCAGTCTCCTTTGCGGTTGTTTATGGCAAAATTCTGCGAAAAAGGCAGGGCCGGCGACGCGGCGAAGAGGACGACGCAGATCGGGGCAATCGTGGTCCTGAGGAACCTGTCTTTATTTGTAAACAACAGGTGGAGCAGACAACTGACTGCCACGCCGATCCACATTCCATAAAACATGAATCCCGAAGTGAAGAAATAATCCCGTATCCGCACCTCTCGATGCACTGTCGGCATCGGCCCCCGGCGGTCAGGAGGCAATTTTCTCCACACTTTGTAATCGCGCATCTCAGGCCGCGTTCCATCGGCAAAATTCATATAAAACACCAGCCCGATAGTGCCGAGCACCACAAGCGTTCCAAGAAGGATCGCGACATTTTTATTTCGCTTATAAAGGTAAAACCATCCGAAAATCATGAAAAAAGTAGGCACAAGGTAAATCAGCAGGCGAATAAATCCGCCCAAGCCTCCCCATGTTGCGAAAAGGCTGTTTTGCCTGTCTACCGAAATGTCCGGGCCGAAATGAAAAAACTGCGTAAGGTGAAATCCGCCAAATCCCATATGGCCGTCAATGCCGAACTGCTTGGTCAACGCGCCCCGCCGGTGGAACATGCGGATAATGAAATTCTCCGATCCATACTGCCGCCGTTCGAGAAAATGAACAAATGCCTGCCATCGGGCCGGATGGTTCTCATCGATTATCGGATTTAATGCCGACCTGATCGGAATGTAAAGATGCACCGAGTAGCCGAGCAGGGCAAAAAATGAGAGCCAGAAACAGAACCGCCATTTGCGCTGGTTCGGCCCTTCAATAAGCGACATGACCAGCGTAAGTATCAACGCAACAGGAGCGAAATAGAAAAACCACGACACATGATACAGGACCGATGCCAGAAGAATTCCTGTAAGCCACAGCCGCCAGTCATACATCTTTTCCCGGTCGTTCAGGATAACAAAAAGAAACACCGGCATCATTGAAACCATGGCCATCATGTGAATGCCGACCCCGATAAAAACCAGGTAGGCAATCAGTACCAGAAGCCGGTCCCTGTTCGGATGCGTACTCTGGGACCATACCAGGGCCAGCCACGTACCGAATGCAACAAACAACATTGAGGGGATATACACCGAGGCTTCAACCGCGCTGAACCAGAACGTATATCCGAATGCCGCAAACAGCGCACCGACTATCCCCCCCAGATACATGGTAATCCGCTTCCATGTGCTATCGGGAAATCCCATCCACGACCGGACACTGCGCACGATAACAAGGTAAATAAGGGTAGCGGTAATCGCGCCGCTGAACACCGAAATAAGATTGACCCGGAATGCGACTTGCCGGAAAAAGAAAAACAGCATGGAAAAAAACCTGCCGAGCAGCACATACAGCGGGTTGCCGGGGGGATGCGGGATAGCAAGCGAATGCGCCGCGCCGATATATTCTCCGCAATCCCAGAATGATACGCTGGGCGCAACTGTCAGCAAGTAAACGATAAGCGTGATAAAAAACACCAGCAAGGCATACAGCCTGTTATTTTTCCTGTGAAGAATTGCCGCCTGTTCCATCTGAATCACTGTCCTTTCTTATTCCGATTAACGTTGTATATATCGAATCCAGTATTCCATTCACAAATCGTCCCGAATCATCGGTGCCGTATGTTTTTGCAATCTCAACAGCCTCATCGATAACAACTTTGTACGGTACTGAAGGAAAATATTTGAGTTCCGCAATTGCCATTCTGATAATATTCCGATCGATCAGCGCCATCCTGCCGATATCCCAGTTTGATGCGTGCTGTTGAATTATCGAATCGAGCTGTTCCCTTCTGAAAAGCGAATTTTCCACAAGCTGCATGGAATACTCCTTTGCTTCATTGGAAAAAGAGCCCGACTCGGTGATCCGGTCGACAATTACTCTCCAGTTATCATCATCGGAGGTTTCAACTGCATAGAGGACCTGAAGCGTCAGCTCCCGTGCTTTTCTCCGCTTATTGACCGTTGTGCGATTCTCAGATTTTTGCAAAGAGGTCCGCCATTTCAATTGCCGACAATGCTGCATTCCATCCGGTATTTCCCATTTTGGTTCCGGCTCGTTCAACTGCCTGTTCGATAGTATCTGTTGTCAAAACGCCGTAAATTACCGGGACCCCGGCTTCAATACCAACTGCAGCAATCCCTTTTGATGCTTCGGCCGCCACATAGTCAAAATGCGGCGTTGCACCCCGGATAATCGCGCCCAGACAAATCACGGCATCGTGCTTTTTGGATTCGACGAGTTTTTTTGCAGCCATCGGGATTTCAAAGGCACCCGGCACCCGGACCACCGTCAAACCCCGGCTGTCCGCATGATGCCGGACCAGGCAATCTGTTGCTCCCTCAAGCAGTTTCTTTGAGATAAGCTCATTGAACCGGCTTACAACCATCCCGAACCGCTTTCCCGATGCATTCAGCATTCCTTCAATTATGGTTGACATATAAAATTCCTTTCGAGAAGGTGTCCCATTTTATCTTTTTTGGTACAAAGGTATCTGGCATTTTCTTTGCGCGGGGGTATCTGGATCGGCACCCGCTCAACAATTTCTATTCCATAGCCCTCAAGGCCGACAATTTTTCGCGGATTATTGGTCATCAGCCGGATCTTCTTTATCCCCAGGTGCGAAATGATCTGGGCACCGATTCCATAATCGCGCAAATCAGCGGGAAAACCAAGGTGCTCGTTCGCCTCAACAGTGTCCATGCCCCCGTCCTGGAGAGCATATGCCTTTACCTTGTTTAGCAGGCCGATCCCGCGGCCCTCCTGACGAAGATAGAGCAGGACCCCGCCGTACCTTCCAATGCGTTTCAGCGCGCGGTAAAGCTGTTCCTGGCAATCGCACCTGACCGATCCAAGCAAGTCGCCGGTAAAGCATTCTGAATGCACTCTGACAAGCACCGGCTTTTCAGGATCGATTGCTCCTTTTTGCAATACAATATGTCCAACATGCGAAACTGTGTCCTGATAGTACTTAATAGTGAATTTTCCGAATTTTGTCGGCAGCAGCGCCGATGCCTCACAGCTCACAAGATTCTCCCGGGCCGTTCTGTAACGGATCAAATCCGCTACTGAAATAATTGAAATGTTATGCCGCTGGGAAAATTTCTTTAAATCCGGCATTCGGGCCATGGTCCCGTCATCTTTCATAATCTCGCAGATCACGCCACTGGGGAAAAGGCCGGCAAGACGGGCAATATCGACCGCAGCTTCAGTTTGACCGCTTCGGACC
>WJKA01000309.1 GCA_014729375.1 Chitinivibrionales bacterium | reverse complement strand
ACATCGGCAAATAAATACTTCCCACGCACTCACTTACTACCATGAGGTGTGGCACAGTCTTCAGGCTGTGCAGATATCATTTTCTGAATGCACATGCTACATGCGTACGTACGGGAAGTATTTAATTGCCGGAATTATAAATCATCTGAAAACTATGCAGCATTATAATAATGGGGCTTTTTAATTCCGGAGAATTTTCTGTGCTGTCCAAATTCGAAGTGTCACGTGTGCTTCAGGGACCGGCGTACCCAAAGTGTCGAGTATACGACCCGACAATGAAACATTCTGTGTGCGGATGACCGGACTGCAGAACAAAACAGGAAGCAGCAATTATCCGCCGGACAGTCAATTTCATTGTCAACATGAACACCTTCCAGCAGTCGAGATATTATAAAACAGTCGATGTCGAAGGGGTCCTTGAAAAAAATGCCCTTGTGATTGTCCTGTGTTGTATCCAGTGATGAAATAAGACGGATGTACGCCGAATCCTTGAGATCAATTGCCGTTACATGCTCCAGCTTATTTGACGGTGCCAGGAAGTTAAATTCAGGGTGAGGAAAGTTGCGCTGGATTTTCTCGCACGCAGCTACACCGAAATAGGGATGGGTTGACCACTCACAATGTGTCCAGTCACTGACAACGGGCAATCCCGGGGTCGTGGCAGGCCCTGGTCTGGGAATCTGATATTGTGAGAAATCGCTACAGGATTTTCCTTCACCGCAGCAGTTGATTTCTCAACATGGGCATTGGTTGGAGAGCCCGTTGCATCCAGATAAAAGTGGAATGGATAGTACTTTAAATAATCGCTCAGTGCTCCCGGAAGAATGGGACACTTATCAAGGTCCCATAGAACTGTGCTACATCGATATTTTGATAGAAAATCCTACAATACACAACACAGTCGGCAATCGACATCAAAAAAAAGTGTTTGAGGACGAGAAACTGTCGAACTTGGGGTAGTCGCAATGGAACTGGTACGAATCGCCTGCGAGATGCCGGAGAAGCTGGAAGTCAGAGGTCAGCAAGAAAATTATCTTCGCAAAAAACGTAGAGACGCGGTGAGCATTGTATATGAATAAATCGCACCAAAAGATTACTACTGCTACGTACGACCTTTCATGAATAAGCAGCCACTTGATTTATGGCGAAACAACGGTGACGCATCATAAATAGCGACAAAGAAACTGAACACGAATGACGCGGATCAAGCGGCTCGGCAATTGTGTATACAGATTTTCTTGATTTTTTTCATTTTCACCAAGGGCGGCTTTTATGGACGAGGCCCATTTCGATAAGTGCGTAAATCGGGCGCGATAGTGACAATATCAGTAGGCCGCTATCCTTTTTTCCACTCTGTCGCGATATTTCACTATGACAAGGCCCCGACTCGCTGCTCCATTCCAGTGGCGGGACGGGCGTGTTTCCCGCAGGAGTCGACCTTTGATGTTGAAGACCCGCATTGCACCATTGCCATTGCCGTCAACGGGATGCATACTTCCGCCCGGGCGTGACAACCGGTGCGTTTTATAATCGGGTTTTTCCAGCCACGCTTGATCTTCCACAAATGAACCATCGACTTTTATCCATGCGGAGACAAATTTCATCGAGCATGCATTTCCTCGCGCGGTATCGGCGATTTCAAGCACGGTCAGTACACCGCCATCTTTTACATTGAGCAGTTGGAGTTCCTCGCCGCGCGACACATTTGCCCATGGCAGCGGCTGCAGCGTCGTATCATACCATTTGCGGTTTTTAGTCACGATAACGGCGGCATAGTAGGGATGATTGGTCCATTCGGGATGGCGCCATTCATAGGGGGTAAATGATCCGGCAAATGCCGGCCAGCCGTTGTATTTATGCGCGGAATCGCGGATGGTGGTGGCCGGGACGGCCGGACCGGACGGGCAATCAAAGTACCGATAAATGCATCCGTCATAGCGCGCGATAAAAAGCCTGGTATGAAATCCCCAGCCACTGCCGAGAGCGCCGGCGACATACTCGCCGCCAAGGGTCGCGGGTGCCCCCATGTCAAGGTACATAATGGCATCGGTAAATTTTCTGCTCGCGGATACCGACGGATTACACGCTTGCAGGTTGATGACTGAATCCGCATGCGTCCGGCTGTTTGTTACCGGCAGCGCATGAATGACCGCCGGTGTCGTTCCGCCGGCGTGCAAATCCAGAATGTATGCATTGCGCGAATTCTCGGCTGTTACCAGATAACGATTATCATAGGAAAGCCCTCCGAACCAGCTCCCGCCGTCATGGACGACGCGTGGCGCGCCGACGTTCCCGTCCCCAAGTGAACGAGAAACCATGGCGCCGCACGATTCCCAGGCATAGCCTGACCCGGATGACCCGCAGGTTGCGAAGAGCACCCGCGGCGGCCCGGTTTCGCTCTGCACAAAACGCGGCACATAGCCCGCATCCTTCCCGGAAACCATCACCGGCACCGCATCTTCACGCAAACGGGCCGCCCACGCCGTACTCGCCTTCCTGGTCGCGGCATCTTCCGCGGTCCCGGTCGCGAACGCTATCCATTGACCATCGGGCGAAATTGCCGGCACCGCGGCATATTCAACATTGCGCATTTTATGAATGGCGGGGGATTCTCCTTCGGAAAAATCCACATAAAAGAGCGCGCTGTCGCCAACCGTAAAAGCGATTTTTACCTCTTTTGTTCCACAGAACATCTCGAGCTGCGAGGCGGTAACAGAACGTACGATGTCACTCTGCGCCGACGAATGCGAACAGAATGCAAGGACGATCACACCACAGCGCCATTTCCCGAAATAGTTGCGTATTATTGTATTCATCGTGTCCTTCCCAATCCGGCAAAGCCGGAACCAGAGGTCAAAGAACAGAACTCAGATTTCAGCTATTGGCATTCAGAAAAAATATCCCGACAAAAAAACGGAGCGGCCCGGTGACCCCGACTTGCCGGGGCGAATAATGCTATTCACCGCACAAGCCGGGAGTAGTCCTGGTCTCAGTGCACGATATATCTGGATATCCGTACCCGGCCGCCGGAATGTGTTTGCCGCAGGTAGCATCCCGGTGTCGAATTTCTGCTTGACATCTTATGCCGGCCCAGAGTTTGTTTGCGCCCCCTGATATCAACAATCGTTACCGTGCCGACACCATTTTCCTGTAATGCATAGCTCTTATGCGATGCACTGGTGCGCGGCTGCACGTCGGTTGCTCCATCACTGATACGAAACGGGCCGACAATTGCGCAGTCTTTAAGCTGGTCCTCGACAAAGTAGTTATTGATATTTATGTATAAATCTTTATTCAGCAAGTCCCAGTCGGAAGAATTGCAGGCTGACCCATGACAATTACTTCCGCCCGGAAGGTAATTTGAATAGCAATAACTGCCTTCCAGTTCTTTGGCGGCGGCGACCGCGGTAATTGAACAGATATCCCCGCTGCATGGCGGCTGTTTGTGATCATCTTCGCCGTCACCCGCAAACTGGTACCATGACGCGCCTTCATCAATACTAATGTGAAACCGTACATAAAAGCTGGTTTTTTTCCATTTTAGTGGTATTTCATCACCGATTCGGAATGTTTTGTTTTCGATTTCGTCGCGGTTAACAACAATGACACTGTCGGCTAAAGCGAATACCTGCCCGGGAAAGACAAGTGCAGTGAATACAGCCGTCAGACACCATTT
>WJKA01000308.1 GCA_014729375.1 Chitinivibrionales bacterium | reverse complement strand
TATCTACACCAACCTCTAGCGTAGTGGTAACACTTAACACATCAATATCATCAACCTGCCTCACAAGCCGTCTGCTTTGCCCGGGCAAATCTACTATCATCCCCCTAAAATGCCTTTGACGCTCAAGTTGATTATCAGTCTGAGCCGTAAGCTCCTCGCTGTGCAAGCGTAAAGGAATCCTGCCAGAAGCAACAGCCTGCGAAAGGTAATTATTATTCCAAACTAAACCACAAGTTAAATCAGGCTGTGTAGATAAATTTGTCTGACAATAGGTGCAAATTCTTGCTGAGTGATGTAAATGATTACGGCCGCACTTCGGACAAACCCACACAGGGTCATCCCCTATGGCTACACGAACATCAAGAAAACGAACAGACAGCTTTCCGTTTTGATGCCCACCGCGCCTTAAGGCAGCGAAAACAGCTTCACCTAAAACATTCTCTTGTACTCCTTGGCTTGCCGCCACGCTACGGATATAACGTTTGAAGCTTGCAGACATTGTTCTGTAATTAATAAAATCATTTTGGGGGTACTCAGAACCATCATGCCTGTATTTATCCCCCAAGATTCTGACAAACGAATCACATGCTTCCCTGAAAAGAACAGCATCAACACCCGCCTGGTCAGCAAATACCTGCAACTGAGAATTATCCAAACGTAGTTTCGGAAAACCAAGAGCGGCAGACTCAAAACCAAAATAAAGCCTTCCAAAAAACAAATCACATAAAGCACTTAATAAGCTATCAGAAATCCTGCCCCTGCCAAACTGTGCGCCTTGTGGTAATCCTTGACGCCAGTTCAAACTATCAAAATCAAACAACCCCGTCCATGGATGCCATTGTCTATCCCAGCCAAAAGTTTGCATTAAAACATTATTCCCCGCAGGATTAACACCGAGCATCAAAAATCTTCTGATTAAATCACCGCAATCATCAACATTATTAGGAGGTGGCAACAACAAAGAAATAGGTACGGTTTTATCAATCCCCATTCTCCTAATTGCATCAAGCTCGGATTGCGCTTTGCTTATTAAATTCTGGATGCTCTGCGAAGCACCTTGAGCAGACATGGATGCCGTACTTAGGAGCTCGCGGATATTGTCAAAAGCTCTGGAATTACGCTCTAGAAAGGCCTTAGCATTTGGCCCAAAGTCAGCTCTGCCAGCCTCAATGTTCCCAAGCAATTCCGGCTTTCCAACAGACTGCATCCGCAATTCATCACATACTATCTCTCTAACAAGTTCTGTGTAATGATTTCTTTCAACACCATTCGATATTTGAGCTGCATCCTCCCTGCTATCCGAAAAAACAACAAGCCTGCGGCTTAAATGTTCCCTCGCGGGCAATTGGTAAAATAGTTCCTTAGTAAAAATCTGGCTTACTTTAGAAAAACCTGTTCTAAAACCACGTACAGGAGATTTTCTCGTTATCCTCCTTGTATAATCAGCCTCACAAGCTGGGCACACGCAAGGCAATGCCCTGTTTCCTTCACCCTCCTCGCGGCTACCAACACCAATAACAAATGAATAACCTTTCACCCAATCTTCAGGATTTTCCTCCGCTTTATAATGCAACCTTTCAACATGCCCAGTATAAGTATTAAAGCTTGCAGGGACCCATTCGCCCCACTGCGGCCTAAAGATCCTGTTAAAAGGTGGTTGCCTCCACCGTGAAGGACTGGAATAATCCTGTGTCCCTTGTGGCCAGAAAACAGCAAATTCATGATAATTCCTTCTTTCAACAAAACGGGCAGCCTGGCGTTCAGGAATCCCCTCAATATCTGGAGTATTCGCAAGCATTTCAATAATGCCATTCTCCAATTCAAGACGGCTACCGCCAAAAAACACAGTTCCGCACTGCTCACAGTACAATAACTCTAATACCCGCCTACCCTCTCCTGTGTCACATATAATCTCAGGCTTGGAGTAAAGCTTCCCAACTGGACGGTTATCTGGCACGCCGTCTAATGGCTTTGTAGAAGCCCACAGTCCTTCAATGTTCCGGAAAAAGAAATGAAGACGAAAAGAAGGAAGTGTAGTCTCAATGCCAAATCTGTCATAAAGCCCCCTTGCAGCCAAAACACCCTGTGCTGCTTTAATGGCATCAGAACTATCACGCCTAAAAAGCTTAGAAGAAAAATCAGTCAGTGAAACAGCTCTGCTAACACCACCATTAATACAAGCATTAAGCATTCTCGTCCCAATATGAAAAGTTTCTAATTGCCTGAAAAAATCAGTTTTATCAGAGTAAGCCGTTCCGCCAAGCATTTCGAAAGCACTTCTCAAAATGTCTTCATCAGCATTATTAGCATTATCTGCAAGGAAAGAAAAAACATTAATCGGTAAATCAGGAGTACCAGCTGGAACTGGAGGATTTGCTTCTAAAGAGCCTTCAACAATATCGAATTCATTTGTACCAAAAAAATCATTCAAGAAATTCATGCTTTCCGGATCAGTCGCCTCCAAAGAAGCGCTTGATGCCATTATTTTCAACTGTGGATGTCCGGGATGTAGGCCCAACCTATGAAGCAATAACCTCAGCAAATAAGCGACTTCGGCACCGGCTGTCCCCCTGTAAAGATGCAACTCATCAATGATGAGATGAAAAATCCTGTTTCCTTTTTTTTCTTCACGGTGAGCTTCTTCCACGTCTTCTGCTGCTAGCCAAGCCCGCGTTTTTTCAAAAACGGGAGCATCACACTCCCTCATCATCATAATGCTTAACATGCAAAAATTAGTAATCAAAATATCCGGAGGGCTGTCCTGCATATCCCACCTGCTACGCATCTCAGCGCCATCAAGCTTCTGGAAAAAATAGATGGCATCATTCTTATCAGGGTTTTCGTTAGCAGGATCTGTTGCATATCTTGCAGCAGCAGCCGAAGCTTCATCAGCCTCTCTTAAAAGCGCTGCAAGCTTTTCAACCTTTGCCTTATTAACAGGCCTTCTGCCACGCTGGCCCGGTCTGCCGAATTCGTGGCCAGCAACAGGAGTAGCACCGTTATACCGACCCATATAAATCTTGTTGCCAGGAGAATTTTGCTGAAACCAGTGAACAGCATCAACTGAATCAAGCGATTTTCTCAACCTCGTAAGTTGATCCTCAACCAAAGCATTCATGGGATAAACTATCAAAGCACGCACCGCAGCCGGACGCTTCTCATGAGTCCTTTGAGAGACTCGGCACGAAACACGCCGCTGCTTGCAATCCTCTTGCCAAGCATCATCCCGCCACCAGTCGTTAAGATGCGGTGGCAAAGCACCTGGCCTGCTCCAAGAAGGTATTTCCTTCACGAGTTGTGCAAAAAGCGGTAACAAAAAAGCTTCCGTCTTACCAGAACCCGTGCCAGCAGTAACAACGCAATTTCTTCCACTCAGAACCTTTGTCAACATTTCTGTTTGATGACTATACAACTCATGTGCACCGAATAAGCCGCAATCAACCAACCCTTTAAAAAAAGATATCTGGTCATTATCCAGTCCAGGTAAATCCCGGCTTTGTAAGGACTGAATTGTTTTTCCACTATGTACGTACCGTGGACGCGGTTCAATCCATGGGTCCTGCGTCAATACACCCTTTTTAAGCAGGAGCTCCTCCCGTTCATGCTCAAGAGAAGGAAAGCGTGTGGCAAAAGCTGTTTTTACGTATAAAAGGAAATTTGCACGAATTCTGTCAAAAGCGCCTATCGGGTCAAGCATAGAGCACCCCTCCCTTATCTATTTCAAAATGGGTATAATTAAGTTTTTGGCAAAGCTTACTGGCAACAAGTTTGGCAATAACGTCAGTGATACCAGAATAAACCTGTACCGAATGTTCAGGAGGAATTGCTGCAATTTTTTTTGAATAAGTCATAGCTGATAAAGGAGCCGCACCTGTGCATAATGCAACTGCCCGCGCCAGAATACAGGGCAAAGGAACAGTAAGGGGAACGGCCAACTTCTGATATTTTTTGTCATACAGCAAAATATTAACATCTTCTTCAGCTAAAAAAAGATACCGCCCCCAGTCACGTCCTACCATAGCTGTTGCTCCATCCTTCCATAACCAGTGATGCAGTTGCTGACTAACAGGATCCTTGTACTCTGCAAGAAAACATCCCTGATTGGCGTTTTCAAATTTAGAAAAACTCAATCGTCCTTTAGAAAAAATTCGGCGTTTCCAGTTTGGTTCAGCCCTATTTTCAAAATTCAGCGACTCTTTTATGTTTTTAAGAGATGCTGAGATATTTGCCAATGCCCAAGCTGCAGGCAATTTAGACTCGAATGAAATCTTAATATCTTTGGCAATTTTCTCAATAGTTTCAATATCCATTGCCTCGATACACATAGTAGCTGGAATGGCCTCATTATGATTTGAATAATAAAAACGTTTCAAAATAGCCTTATTTTGTCTATTTTTCACAACTGCTTTTAACTTTTGAATTAAGGCGGGACTTCTTGCCCCTACCAAAACGGCTTTAGGTAAACCAAAAACAGGAAGAAGAACAAAAGACGGTTTACACATATAAACCATACGACCATCAAAATCAAATTCGCAATAAGCAAGGGAATCTAGAATCCTAACTACTTGACGTCTTACATCTACTTCGCCAGATTCATCTACTTGACTAAGAGAAGGAAAATATACTCGCCTAAACAACTCATTAAATTGCTCAAGCTTCATACTTCCTCTCGTACTCATTGCATATATTAACGTATCAGACACTTCTTGCTGCCCTCACATATTCTTCCCAGATTTTACGCACCTCTAAAATCTCTGGAGGATTTGTAACCTTCCTTCTAACCCACAAAGCTTCCTTCCACCGTTTAACACATGACCGATCGCCAACAGGTTTATCGAGAGAATACTCTGTTTTAAGATGGTTCGAATTACCACAAAAAAAAGCTTGCCTCTGTTTCCTGCTAATGCAAGCTATGGACCAAACTGGATGCCATGAAGAGGGTATAGACTCGCGTGGCCAATCAATAACCTGCCCTGGTTTCTCGCCTAAGAAAATAATTTTATCGCTTAGATGTGTAGGGATAGTTGAGGGATAAGAAATATGTTCGTCCACTCCATAAACAAAACTTCCGCAAACACGGATTGGAACGTCATTTGCACAAATCCTGCCCCTGCTATCACGATACGGCGTTTCGTCAAAAGAAAGAGGCAAGGCGAATTCTTCTAAACGGATAATCTTGCTCAAACGGTGTTCTTCAAGATTAACCTCAATGCGAAGAGGTTGACCAGCAGATACATCGTTCGGTAAAATCCAAATGGGAACGTTAACATCAGGTTGTTTCAGGTTTACGCCATTCATCGTCACAATCTCAGTTCCAGAACTGTTTTCAATCGCCACTTTAGGGGGCGCAAACTTGAAATAAACATTCCCCCTCCCCGACTTAACGCCCTCTATTAGAGTAAGACGCACTAATGTTGATAACGTTAAAATATCAATATCAGGGCAAGACTCCGTCACATTTTTTATGCGGAATAAAAACCAACCATTTGGAATTCCAGAAACGTTTTCCTGTTTAAAATATTCGCAATAATCTTCACCCCACTGACGAATCTTGGCTTCAAGTTTCTGAGAGAAAGCAATCAAGAATTCCCGGCCGCGCTCCAGTTTTTGTGTTTCAACCCAATCAGGAAGACCATCCATCACACCTAAACGGAACAAACGCACATCAGCACCTCTTAATCTTGCATGCCAATGGTTATTACTATCTACAAACAGAACTCCTTCATGCCAGTCAAGATTTGAACCATTAAATTTTATAGCAGAACCCTCCGTAGCTTCAACGAGTGGCGTAGACCATCCTTGGTGAGCTTCCCTGCAAAATAGTAAAGATTGTCCACTACGTTCCTTAAAATTTAAACCGTCTTCTGGAAACATTCTACTAGATTTAAATCTTACGTAAACACTTGCATGGCCGGCCATAGAATCAAGTTTTATGCACAACCTCAGTCCTGTATGAACTTGCAAGTTTGGTTGTTTTTCTTCTTCAATAATTTCCTCAACTAATCCGTCCCATTCTTCCAGCTCGTCAAGAACCACCTCAATCAACGCTTTTCGTAAAACTGTGTCATCTGCTTGAACACTATTCAATAGTTTAAATGTGCGATTTTCTAAGACTTCTTGTCCGTAATTTCTTAATATTTTTGATATAATCGCTGGCGATGGAGGATCCGTTGGATCGAGATTAGCTTTATCAAACAAGTTCGGCAAGTGTTTACGTTCATATTCCGACAACACTGTCTGGGCCCGGGGAAGACCAACATGCATATAACCACCTCTTACACGAGCAACAAAACGCCCAAACTCTTCATGCTTGTCCTCTCTGCTCCACTTTTCAAGGTCATCCCATAACTCAATCATTCGGGAAAAAGAAGGAGGCATTCCTGACTCTTGCGGCTCATTCAAACGTTTCCAAAAACCAGGATAATAGGAGTGAGGAGCGTAATCGGTTTCTGTAACAGCTGCTAAAACAAAAAAAGCCAAATAGTTAACATAAGGAGGGTACTCCAAGCCTCTTAGCCTCCAATCTTCACAAGCCTGAAGTGCTTTTTGGCAGAAACCAGCGCGCGTCGTCCAGTGAGGACCATTTTTAACTGACTCAATAAAATCATCAACACCAACGTTAAAAGGCTCGCCCAGAGAGGTTATTACTTCATCGTTAACGTACAACAAGACTTCTTTATCTGCTTTAGTTTCGTTAAAAAAATGCTTAGTAATCAAATTATTCCATTCAATATATTTCATGTTTATAGATTAATAGTTATGTCTTTTTTTTATGAATTGTTCGAGCTCTTCCGGCTTAATTCTCCACTGACCTATTTTTACCGCACGAATTTTTTTTTCGCGAATAAGTTCACGTACCCGGTATTCAGACAAACCGAGTTGCTTTGCAACCTGTTCCACAGTGAAATAACCTTTAAGTAACATAGTAAAACTCCATTTTCAGGTAATACAACATTGTACCACATTATACTACCTTTAATGTACTTATAATAATACACACTAGTTCCTGTTGAGCAAAGCAGGCTTTGATGCAGGGAACGGAAACGAGGGACCCTGGTTTATTCACAGACTTTCTATTTCTTTGAGACCTTTTCTGATCGTGTTCCTGTTAAGATGAAACCTTTTTCCCAGCTCTGTTTTCGGCACCGAGGAAACGTCTTTCCCTTCTTCCTCAAGCAGATCCGAAACAAATATCATAAACTGACCTGTCGCACTTTTTCCCGCAAGAAAATCCGGATCAAAAAAGTAAGGATCAATCTCAATAGTGTTCCCGGATAAATCCGTAAAAGACACCCATGCTTCTTTATTATAATCATATTCAACGGATATCAACCCGTAAGTCTCACTTAAACTTTCTAAAACTTTTATTATCTGCCTTCTTTTAGCTGTTCTTGACCATGTCTCCGGTATTTTCAAGTACCCCGCAAGCTTTTCCATAAATATGGGAACCTTATTCCCCCACTTTTTTTGATCACAGCTCTGGGCGTAAGCAAGGAGCAATAAATAGGTATCCATGGCCCTATCGGCATGGTTTTTAACCATCTTCGGGAAAAAACTTTCATTTTCAAGCAGGGCCTTTTTGAAGACAATATTTTTATCCGGCGGAAATACAAATTTGCCTTCAAAATAACTGAGTTTCTTCACCTGTTCAAGACGGTCGCTCTCCATGGGAAGATCTCTTATGCGGGAAAGCTTTTCCGCGGCAAGTTCGGCGGAAACTATAAGAGTAGACGATTCAAAATTTCTTTTGAAAGCGGTTACGCTCCAGTTATGGCTCCCTTCAATCACATAACGCGAGTCCACTATCACCAGCTTATCATGATGCTGATAAGTCGAATCTACCAAATAGACCTTTGCCCCTTTTTCTCTAAGGCTTTTAAAGGGCTCTTCTCCGTAAATCTCTCTCATTCTTTCTTTCCTGAACCTTGTATTTAAGTAAAATTCCACGTCAATACCCCTATCTAAAGCTTTGGCGAGTTCATCTAACAGGTACTTGACGGAAGGGTCTTCCCCTTCGGACCCATAAACATTTACAAAATACATTGAAACGATTATTGATTCATCGGCATTTCTGATGAGATCATACAGGGCGTCCTGATATTTTCTGTCTGAGATATCCCCTACTTTAGCGTCATAAAGACTCTCAACATCCAGGGAAAATAAAGCGGGGCTAAAGCTGACGTTAAATAATATAACAAAAAACAGCAGGCGGGCTCGTATAAAGGTTTGTATGTGTTTATTATTTTTGTTCATTTTTCTAAGTATATATGTTTTTTATGCTATCATGCAACGCTTTTCTTACAAAAAGCAAAGCAGGCTTTGAGCGCAGGGAACGGAAGCCCGAAGGGCTGAAGTCCGAGCACAAAGACTGCTTTGCCCGGGAGCTTGTCCGGCTTGGCCCCGCGAAGCGGGGCGCGGACTCTCCCGAGCAAAAACAGACTTGGATAAAAGCCGCTTTCCGGCGTATCCTTAAAAGGCCCCGCTTTTTCTGCGAAAACCCTTTAAAGAAGCCCCCTTAAAGAACAGAAAAATAATAATTATTTTTTGGGCCATTTTTGCCTTTGGTTTTTGCTCTGGGGAGAGGACGCAAATGGGCTTGGCGCATTTTGGGCGGCGGCAAAATGCGCCAAGCCCGTGAAGCCGGACAAGGGGCGCCGAACAGCTGCCGAGCGAGCGGCCAAGCGAGCGATTGAAGTGAGCCCGAGCCCCAGCGAGGGCG
>WJKA01000307.1 GCA_014729375.1 Chitinivibrionales bacterium | reverse complement strand
GTTTTGTAACTTCATCCCACATGTTCAGAGCAATGACCGGTCTGATCCCCAGTTCCATGAGCTGCACTGCAAGATACAGATGCCTGTCAAGGTTAGTGCCGTCAACTACATCGATTACTACATCAGGCTTATTATCAACAAGATAGTCGCGGGCCACGCGTTCCTCTTCTGAAAACGCGCTCAAGGAGTAGGTGCCGGGAAGGTCAATAAAGGTGACCTTTTCTCCGTCGATAATCTTTGTTCCTTCCTTTATCTCCACGGTTACGCCACCCCAGTTTCCTACTTTCTGCATAGCGCCGGTTATGGAATTGAATACCGATGTTTTCCCGGAATTCGGGTTACCTGCAAGCGCAATTTTTAATGCCATTCCGACCTCAATATTTTTTTCTTATCCGTGTATTTCGGGCGACCTGTTTTAAACGGGACGTTCTGACTGATTGCCAAAAAAAATTATACTATCAAAATATTTGCCGCTTCCTCACGCCTCAGAGACATGTTATAGTTGCGTACCTTGATTTCTATTGGATCATCTAACGGGGCGCTTTTAACGACAACTATCTTTACTCCCGCAGTGATGCCCATTTCGCGCAGTCGTTTTTTCAGGCTCCCGCCTCCGATTATGCGGAGCACATGTCCAGTTTGACCCGACCGAAGAGAGTTTAAATTTCCCGGTAAATCATTCATAATTCCATTTTCCCCCGCTGAGACCTCGTAGCCACAGGCGTTTTCACAATTTATATGTTCGATTTCTTTTGTAATTGCTTCTTTCAGTGTTTTTGCCAACGTTTCATTTTTGTGTATTGCTATCAACATACTTGTCAGCGATTTACAGACGCGTGTGTTCATGCCGTGTTCCATCATGCACGCCGCCTGTTCCGCTTCTCTGTACGGCATCATCAAAACTTTTGTAAATACGTCACGCAGGACCAGGTGCCTCCTGTCAACACACCGGGCGATTCGTTCACCTTCATCCGTCAAGGTAACATACGAACGCGGTTCGTAATTGATCATGCCTTTTTCGGCAAGCGTCCGCAAGGCTGTCGTGACTGTCGGCCGCTTTACATTCAAGCGTTCGGCAATTTCCATGGACCGGGCCACTTTGTGCTCCGCGACTATGTGAAGGATCGCCTCAAGATAGTCCTCCAGCGTTGCGGTCAGTGTTCCTGCTGTATGCATGACGCTTATCTCCATCAAAATTAGAAATTTCTAATAGTATACTTATTTTCTAACTAAAATGCAAGTGCTGTTATTTCTGCCGCTCTCGGCTCATGGTACTTTGAATCAAGAGCATACTGCTGATTTTCAACGTGCAGGATACAATAATAAGACTGCTTATTTCGGAACGAAGCGGCAAATATCCCCAAAAACCAGCAGGAGCCCCTCGGTTTGGTAATTCGCAGCCTCTGGGTTTCCTGATTTTAATCAACATTCAGCAGCAGGAAAGAATTGCGCCTGTAGCGATGGAAAGCTGAGTAGTTAAAATTATACATAAAAAGGCAATTTTATCAATAGATCACGACTGCGTGCTGAATAACAATTTATTAAATTTAATCAGTGCTGTCCCAAATAAATTGAAAACTATGAGAATATTGATCAATGAATAATACATGCGCAGCTATGTTACAAAAACAGAAACGAAGTTTACAATATACAATTATTCCGATTGTAGAACGCCGATGGCACCAATCTGGCCGATTATCGCTGATAGTAAGAACAGAAGATCACCACAGAGATTTAGAGATGTGCAGCTATTTTTTTGAAAATCAAATACTTTTCTCTGAGAACTCTATGACTCAGTGGTGAATAAATCATCACAATGTACCTTTCTAACCAGCGAATATCAGCCTGATCAGCGTAATGGGCGTTCTATTTTGGACAAGAGTGAGATTTAATATAAAGTCAATGAATTTATAAATCCAGTTACAGAGGAGCCCGTCATGCGCGGTTTATGGAATTTCCTGTTAATACTCCTGATTCAGCTTTGCCTTTCTGTTCCTGCTGCTGCAGGAAAATTCATTGACCTCGATCCCGGTGATTCGATTGAAATACTCGGCATTTGCGGCCACAGTATTCAACTGCGCGAAACCGGGGGCTTTACCGGATTTTTTGACCGGCTGAACGAACCCCTGGGTGCATATTACAACATGGTCCCCCGGATTCATAGTGAACAAACCGATGAAATAAACACCGACATGATCGTTCCTGGTTATGAGCATTATGTTATGGTTGGATCGACATCGCCCACAGTTTATTTCAGTGGTAGCTGGAAACGCGAATATGAAGGCGCTGTTGACAAATTTAATGAAATAGGCGTTCCCTGGGCCTGGGTATTCAAGCAGTATGAAATCCGGGATTCCTCCCGCGCGCGCGACACAGCAACTATTCGCCTGGATATGGAAAGCAGGCTGGCAACATACGGAGGCCGGGCGATTCCGGTCTCCATGCTCCAGGCGCTGGTAATCAACCGGTTTGATAATGATGTAAAAATCATTCTTGCCGACGGAATTCACGGGACCGATATCTGTGCGTATACCTGGGCGTTGATGTTCTACTGCTATTTAACAAATGAAAGTCCTGAAGGGAAAAGCACGCATACACCAAATACCCCCTCCGGGTTTATGGTTACCAGTGATGATCTTGTCTGGATGCAGCAGAAGGCCTGGGAGGTATGGCAGGTATGGGAACAGGGTACGGCAACGTCGGCAAAATCGGCTCCGGACAGGTCGAATCGTTCTTCGTACCTGGCGATTATGCAATTAAAGCGTGATGCCGGTAAATCCGGGCTGCAAATACGTTCGGTAACGCCCACTGGACAAATCCTTCCGTTGAGGCATCCATTCAGCGATCTGACCAATCGAATGGGGCCGGGGTTCAGGGTGATGCTTGTTCCGGGAAGGGAAGCGATAAAATACATGGAAATTGATTAAGGTACGAGCTACTGCAACTGCTTTGCCAAAAATAGAATGGATAATCTGTTGCAATATTGTGTCAAATTAATAAGGGAGCGCTCATGAAAACCGGAAACCTTTTACATGTACTGTTGGCATTATGCATAATAGCTATCAGCGTGCTACAAGCGCAGGATACCTGGAATGTCCGCCTGGTAGGCTACGGCTTGGCAGGAAATACTGTCTGGAAATACGGTGATATGCGCGAGGGAGAGTTGAGTGGTTATGTCGGGGGGCTTACAAAACAGCTCAATATAAGCTGGTCCCGGGAAGTCAGCATGAGTGCAACCCCCGATCAGTGGCATAAAGCCATACGGGCGGGCACCGATGAATATATCATCAATGTGCTCGACTGGTTTAAAAGCGGCGATCCGTGTGATTATATAGTCAATGACCTCATGGTCGAATATGGGGACATGATCGATTCGATGAGAAACAGCGGCGCCAGACTGACATTCAATGTTGCTTGTGTCGCCTGGCCAAAAGGACCCCGGCACGGCCTTGGAGAATACGAACCTCCCTATGAATTCGATAATTTCGACTGTCTCGTCGATCTTGAGAAGTTACTGAATTGTACAGTCATTCCGGCAAGCTATCTTTTTATCCGGATCTATAAAGACCGGGGTTACAATTATGTAACGTGTGATAATATTCACGCCTCTCGTTTTGCGATAATCATGAATATCCACATGATGTACCGGTATCTTACCGGCGAAAGCCCGATCGGGCTTTCTACCTATCGTCATTCGACCGGCGAACTTCTCGAAGGCACTGCATCCGCCGGCGACTGGGAGTGGGCTGAAGAAACCGCTGCGGAAGAGTGGCAGCGGTGGCAGACGCTCAAGAGCGGCGCGACTGCAACAGCCCGTTACAGGGCAATTCCTTGCCGGTCAGCACAGATAGTTCATCGAAACCCCGATCATTTTATATTCGATCCGGCAGGACGGAAAATAAGGAAATCATCTTTCGATCGCTTGTCGGGATTCTTCATAAATGGTGAGGGGAACACAACGCTCATTATCAATAGCGATTCCAGAGGAATATCCGTCAAATAGTAACAATACCGGAGGTGTTATGGAAAAATTGTCCTGTATATCGATCAAGCTTTTCCTTTGCATGGCAGCCCTGCACATGGTGCCCTTCTCCGCCAATGTCGAGATCGCATATTTCCGGTACAATAAAAAAGCCGCGGCATCGTTTACCTTTGACGACGCCCTGTCGTGTGCGTTCGATAAAGCGGCCCCGCTTTTCGATACGTATGGATATAAAATCACCGAATATATTCAGGTAAACCGCACATTCGAGGACCAATGGCCCCACTGGCGTGAAATAGCGCAGAACGGCCACGAAGTCAGCAATCATACCTGGACCCATAAAAACGGAAGCATGGACCCGTCGTATTATGATTATGAAATCAAGCAGGCCGCCGACAGTATTTACCGGATGACCGGTATTTTCCCCATGTCGTTCGCGTATCCCGGGTGTAAATATACCGAGCGGTGTCGAAAATATATCCTCGATGTCCATCCGATCGACCGCCTGTGCGGGAAGCTGTATGTTAACGGTCAGATGACCGTTCAGATGGCAAATGAGTTCATTGGGGACGCCTTTTCAGGGACAGCCTATAATTT
>WJKA01000306.1 GCA_014729375.1 Chitinivibrionales bacterium | reverse complement strand
AGGGATGAGCATAATTGAAGCCTGTTTCGAGTAATTCATAGGAATCGATAGAGCTGGCGTCGCCCAGGGTATACCATGTCGCCCGGATCTGCAAACAGTATCCGGCAATCAAAACCATTACCAGTGAAGAAAGTATGCATTCTATAGAATGCATCAGTGTTGTCCAAAATAAATTGAAATATCGAAAATAACCGACATTGCAGTGAATATGGTCCGATTTTTTATCGCAATTGAATCAAAGTTTACGTTATACAATTATCTTGATTGTTAAACGCCGATGACGCCAATCTGGCCGATTATCGCTGATTTTTTAAAATATTTAATTTTCTGATTAGCGAATGATGGCATGATCAGCGTAATCAGCGTTCTATTTTGGACAAGAGTGAGAATGCATAAAAAACAATGCGTGTCAAAATTTTCCCGATCCGGATATTCGATAACCCCCGAAAAACCAATTGGACACAACAATCAGAGACAATGACCGACACTTGCATCCGTAAACCTAATTGTACAATATATGGCCGGCTCTGCTGCGCCGGCCATTTTGTCGGTAGAAAATATCCACACATTATCTAAGATATAGTATGAATTGAAAAGCAAATCCTTATCAGTTGATTGCGCCGAGCACTTTTTTATTAATACGTCCATTCGATTCTATCAGTACGGTGCGGCTCTTCCCGGAAGCAATTATGTGATTTACATGAATTGATCTTCCGCGCAAGTCAAAATAGTGCGCTGAATATTCATTCACCTTGTGTTCGGAAAGCATTTTTTCCTTTATTCGATTTTCAGGATGCTGTTTTGCAGCGGTGGCCTGTACACCGAAAATCTTATAGGGATCGAGCACAACGTGACGGATCGTATTGACATGACGTCCTGTCCAGACCAGATGCACCATGTGGTCCTTTGTTTGAATCATTCCGGGATCGGCATTTTCGCCGGTTTCACGCAGCTCAAGGATCTCTTCCCACCCTGTGGTCAAATCGGAACCGGTGTTTTTCCAGACACGAACAAAGTAGCGTTGCGGATTTTGATCATTAGGTCCGCAATCAGTATCTGTTCCAAACGTTTCATGACAATCCATCCCGCTTTTCACTGCCGACAGGGGACGTGCATCACCGCCGTGCGCTGCCAGATGAAAGCCTCGAAGCCCGGAATTTTCAGGATAATAATCGCCGATATCAAGACTGACGCCGGCTGGGCATGCATTTCTCACATCGCCGTTCGGATTTGGATCACCACCTTCAACCTGCGATGTAATGCCAAATCCGAACGGTCCGGTCCAGGTCTGTCCGGCGTCGGTTGATTTACAGACCTTTCCTCCGCCAATCCAGTCGTCACGCACGAAATGAAAGAGATTTTTATAGCGATTGTTGATTCTTTCGGTTGGATTTACCACCCAGAACATGCCCATTCCCATTTTGTCGGGAGTATGGACCGTATCCCATGCTGCCTGGTTTTCCAGATCATCAGGGCCAATAATAGTCATGTAACCGGAGCCCGTCCCGTCGGTAGGCCGCTTGTATTTCGACGAACCGAACCAGGCGCCGTCCGGATTTCTCAAAGCATTGTTCTGCTCGGAATAATCAATATCGCGGGAACCGCAATCAGCGGGACTGCTCCACGTTTCACCGTCATCGGTGGATTTGACAAACCAGGTATTATCACAGCAGCTTTGTGTATAGAACAGGTAAATAACTCCATTATCATCCTGAGCGAACGCAGGACAATCGTTCCCGTTGCTGTGGGACACTATTTCAAGTTCACTCCATCCGCCATGGCTCTGATCGGTATAGGTCACGCAGATTCTGCACGTACCTTCGACATTACAGCCCGAGGTTACGCCGACGAGCAGTCGCCCGGTGGCGGACTCAAATATGTTTGACGGATGAGAATACCGGTAGCCGCTCTGGATCAGTTCTTTTGCAATTATGAGAGACTCATCACCGTTGATATGCCATCCGGCAAGTACATTTGAAATAACAGCCAGAGAAAGAAAAAAGGAAATGAAGATGATCTTGTTTTTGCTCATAATCCGCGTCCTTTCTTATGAAGCTTTAAAAATTTGTGTTTCAGATCCACTGAATATTTTTATTCATCTGATAAAGCATGAGAAATTATTTCCTGTCACCGGTAAATTAATTGCTTTCATTAATTTATCTATATGACATAAAAGATTAATTGTTGCCTTCCAGAAACGGTACCTGCCATACATTAATAATATCGCCGTTTTTCGTTTGGACCATGCTGCCTTCGTGCTGGTAGTCGAACGTTGCCGGCGGCATAGGAAACTCATTGACAATCGCATGGATGCTGCCGGTATGGGCCATGTATTCCTGCGCCAATATTGTGGATGAGCAGAATAACATAACGAACGTTATTGCAAACAAAGCTCTTTTTTTCATACATTTCCATCCTCGAATAGAGCTGGTCCGGTGATTCGAATAGTGTACACTGGTCTCTTTTTCTTAATGAATGACGAGTCTGCCGGGTGAAGCAACAAGATTCGAATTACCATTGTTGACTTTTGCTATATAATAACCTCGCGGGAGGTTGAGTTTTTGAAGGGCAACGGTTTTTTCTCTTGTTACAAAATGAGCGGTACGCTTGCCGGCAAGAGAAAATATTTTAACATGATTTTCATTTTGCCTCCGCATGCCCGGATTGCGGACCAGTGATGTGTGTACCTGGCGGATAAGCGGCTCTCTGAGCGCGCCCTCGGCCTCGACATCCTCTGAAATCGCTTGCAGTGTTGCAAGCATTTCATTGACCCGTTGCGGCATCTGTTCGGCAAGATTGGTTGTTTCCTGCGGGTCCTCAGCCAGATTATAGAATTTGATATGCCCATACCTTTTATTGGTGCACAGTTTGAAATCCCCGTCTCTGATCGCAATGTAGGGCTTGTCACCGTCGTGATCTTCCGGATGATCGGGGCAGCCCATTGATTCCACATACGACCAGAACAGAGGTTGATGCCGGCTTATATGGCCACCTTCAATTACCGGCACAACGTTATCGCCGTCAATCCACCGGTCCGAAGGCACTGCCGCACCGCTCATCGCGCAGAAAGTCGGAAGCATATCACAGCCACTGATCGGTTCGTTTGAAACAGTGCCTGCCTGCGTATGTCCGGGCCATCGGACAATGCCCGGCACTCGAATGCCGCCTTCATACAAGGTAAGCTTGTAACAACTGAGATCGCCTGAACTTCCATACGGATGAACTACCCACCTGTTCAAATCGGGCCCGTTGTCGCTGGTGTACATCACAAATGATGAATCCCGGAGGTTGGCCTGATCAATATGCCCCAGGAATCTGCCGATCGACGTGTCAAGATGGCTTACATTGCCATAGTAGATGTTTTTTTTCTCATCCCCGGTATCGTATTGTGCTTCATATTCCGGCGGCGTGCCCAGCGGCTCGTGCGGAGAGTGGAACGAGACAAACAGGAAAAAGGGCTTGCT
>WJKA01000305.1 GCA_014729375.1 Chitinivibrionales bacterium | reverse complement strand
CGTTGAAGGTGATCAGCCGAGAAAAAAGACAGAAATTGAATACCGGGGTGGAAACGGCGAAACGTTTGAACAGGCGGTGATCATTGTCGGCGCGCGAGACCAGAAAGAGGGTGTAGTTGCGGAATATGAATTTATTTCCAGAAACCACGGGAAAAAAGGGAAAAAATGGAAAGTTGCCGCGCAAAGCCTCGGCAGAGAAGGGGAGAAAGTATTTGATATTGTGGAAATCGAAATCATCGAAACCGGCCTTCGTTTCTTTTATTACTTTGATATATCCGATTGTGCCTGGAATCCTGATGAATAGGCAATTCAATCACCATTCTTACTAGCCGGTTCTGTTTGTCGATGATAATCACACTGTTTTGTATCAGCATAGTCGGCGGTTTTTTATCCGGTCTCCTCGGTCTGGGCGGCGCGGTTGTCATGATACCCCTTATGTTAACTGTTCCTCCGCTGTTTGATGCGGGAAATCTGTCAATGAAAGCTGTTGCGGGCCTGTCGATGATCCAGGTACTGGCGGCATCGCTGTCCGGAATAATCGTGCACAGCAAAAACAGGTTTGTTCACAACAGAATACTACTGTGCACAGGAATTCCCATGGGAGCGTTTTCTCTTGCAGGATCGTATGTATCGAAATATATGGACAATGATCCGGTAATGATCCTTTTTGGATTGCTGGTTGTTACCGCCTTTTTCCTGCTCCTTTTTAAGAGGACCCCGGATGAAAAAGGCCCGGAGCTTGAAGAAGTTTCATTTAATCCGGTGCACTCCGCAACTGCGGGTGCGTTTGTCGGCACATGCTCGGGAATTGTCGGGGCCGGCGGCGGATTTATTCTCGTACCGATCATGATCATCCTGCTGAAAATCCCTGTTAAAATCACTGTCGGCACCAGCCTGGGGATTGTTTTTATCGGCGCACTGTTCGGCGCTCTGGGAAAAATGCTCTCTCTTCAGGTAGAATATGCATATGCTCTTCCTGTAATCATCGGCTCAATCGCCGCATCGCAGTTTGGTGCGCGGGTCAGCAAAATTACCCCGCCTCAGAGCATCAAGTTCCTCCTCCTGTTTGTAATAATCCTCAGTATTTTTCAGGTCTGGCTCAGAATATTCGGGATTCTATAAGCTCCTGTTTTTGCTGATTTGAGCATGTTTTGTGCCCAATTGCCTGAAACGGGACAAAAAAGGTACCTCTTTTGATTTGAATTAACTTACTGAAGAAATTGCGTCATGTTTTGTGTATATTTGAAATATAGCTGCTTAACCGACTGAAATACAGTACGGTGCAGATCAGAACGATTGTAGGGATCGTTATAAAGGGGAGGTTCGATGAATTTGCATATGTGCCGACTGTTTCTCATTTCATGTCTTTGTATTCCACTCTCAGCCGAAAATATCATTTACCCGCCCAATTCCGGTATCATTGATGTTACCTTGCCGCCCTGGAACGTCGATAACAGCGGCAACTCTGATGTAACAGGCCGGCTTCAGGAGATTCTTGATACTTATGCCGATCAAAACCGGATACTTTATTTCCCGAACGGTACCTATCTCGTCTCCGGTACGATCCGGTATGGCGGTGGATGCAAGCGGACTGTACTTCAGGGGCAGAGCACTGAAGGGGCAATGATCCGGTTGGCGCCCAACAGCCCGGGATTCGACGACAAACGGCACCTGACCGGGGTTATCTGGACAGGTGAGGAACCCGCGCAGCGATTCAGAAATTCCATTCGCAACCTGACAGTCAGTGTGGGGCCGGGGAACCCGGGTGCTTCCGGTATCCAGTATATATCGAACAATCAGGGGCATATTTTTAATGTCAAAATTGTTTCCGAGGATGGTGGCGCATCGGTTGGTCTTGACATGTACTATGCTGAAGAAATCGGGCCGTGCCTGATCAGGGACCTGCATGTTGTGGGATTTGATTACGGGATCATGACCGCGCACCCGATGAACAGTATTACCCTTGAAAATATAACGCTCGAAAATCAGAACAAGGTCGGATTGTATAACCTTCACCAGGTTTTAGCGGTCCGGAATTTGAAAAGCACCAACCGGGTGACCGCAGTTTATAATGTCAATCCCGCGGTCACGACGATTATCGACGCGGAGCTGGTAAACACAATCAGCGATACGGCGGTACCCGCTATACAGAACAATTCCATGATGTTTGCGAGGAATATCACGACTTCGGGTTACGACCTTGCTGTCAAGAATGTTTTCGACACAACCCGGAACCGTAAAGATGCATATGTACAGGAATTTGTTTCCCACGATCCCTACTCGCTGTTTGCGTCATCATCGGCCCATTCGCTGGATTTGCCGGTTGAAGAATCACCGGAGCTGCCCTGGCCGACACCTTCCGAATGGGAAAGTCCGCTTGAGCACGGCGGCCGGGGCGACGGGAGCACTGATGATACCCGTGCAGTACAGGATGCGATCGATGCCGGCAGGAGCACGGTCTATTTCAGCGGCGGCAAAAATTTCCGCATTGGGGGAACGGTCTATATCCGCGGCAATGTCTCTCGGCTTATCGGCTGTGAAGGACGTTTGTCGGGCAATGGGACCTTTGTGCTCGGAAATGAGGGACCGGATACCGTCATTGTGCAGGGATTTGACTGTGGCGGTTCGGGTGTTTCTGTCAAACACCAGAGCAGGCGGACACTGGTGATCAGGGGTGTTGTCGGTATGCAATACCGGAGTCCCGGGAATGTCGGACCGCTTTTCCTTGATGATTACTGTGTTGATGATCTCAGTTTTAAAAACCAGACTGTGTATGCGCGGCAACTCAATTGCGAGAGCTCGGAAACTAAAATTGTCAATGAAAACGGACAGCTATGGATCCTCGGCTATAAAACCGAGCGTCCGGGAGTGCTTTGCAATACCCGGTATGGCGGATCAACCGAGATACTCGGGTCTTTTACTTATGCAACCGGCGATGCGAAAACCATGGCAATGTTTGTCGATAATGAATCGGATTTCTCTCTAGCCGGGCACGGCGGTATGAGTACCAGTATCAATCCGTGGAAAACGCTTGTTGCCGAGCGGCGGGACGGTATCAGCAAAACATTTGTTTCTGATTCTGCACTGCCGCGCGAATACGACAGCGCAATTCCGCTGTTTATCGGATTCGAAAGCGATCAGAGACAACCAGTATTTATCCGGACAATTCCCGACACAACGGTAGTTGCCGGGGATACCCTGAATACGGCATTGGCCGCGCAGGCCCCCGATCCCGATGAAATGCTGACATACAGCCTGGTGAAGGGGCCGGCAGGAATGACTGTTATTGACGGACACATTCTTCACTGGCCGGTGCCGGCCCAGGGACAGGGGGGGCTCACCGTTGTTCGTGTTGAAGATCGCACCGGGCTGGCTGCACAGGATACGTTCATGCTGAATATCAATCATCGTCCGGAATTTTTATCTCCACGGCCGCCTGATACTATCGTACATCCCGGTGAAACATTTCACTGGAATGTTGATGCTGAGGACCCTGATGGTCAGCCGGTTGCCTTTTTTCTCGATTCAATAGCCGGGACCATGATAATCCAGAAAACAACCGGAATGATTACTTATAATGCAAGTGTCTCAGACACGGGTGTGTACAGGATTGTTATCCGTGCAACAGACTCAAGCAAAGCGTCCGCGTACCAGCGTTTTTCCATGACGGTTTCCGCTAACGGCACTGTGGGAATAGCCGGGGGAACAAGCAGGATTTTGCCTGATGACTTTTCGATGAGTGTTCATGTCGACCGGTACTTTTCCAGCAGGATGACAGTCCGGTTTGCCGTACCTGCGAAGCAACCGGGCGGCACTGAAACCTCGGCTGCCAGCGGGTATGTCGTGCAAATTTGCATATTTGATATCAAGGGACGGCTTGTTGCGCGGCTTGTTGACGGCTATATTGAGCCCGGTTACTATGAGCGGAGCGTTTCAGCGGGAAATTCGCCGGGGGTACGAGCTGGAAACGGAATGTATGTCGTATCTATGAATTCAGGCAGCTTTTGGGCACAAAAGAAAATTGTCTGTTCATGGTAATATCGAGATTGTATTCATTGCCGGTTTCATGTAGTCGATCGGCGTTTTTTCAAGAGCACCAGTGAGCCGATCGGGGCGTTGAGGTCCTGTGATACGCATTGACATTTGATTCGCAGAATAAAGAATATTTTTCGGGTATCAACAGGAAACAGTGTCTCGAAATTGCCCTGGCCTTTGGAAGTTATCACATCCGCACTACTGAACAGGCGGCGAAACTCATCGCGGTCCGGAGCTTGTCGCTCGAAGCGGCAACAAGATCAAAAAGCATGGTTTCGTACCTGAGCGAAATTGAATTGGTGTGTGCTTTGATTTCTTTATACGGATCGAATATGTCCGTACCTGTGTGCAGTTCGTTTTGTATGTATGTATACATGTGCGAGACAATATGCGGAGGAGTTATGTCCGGTTCTTTCTCAATAAGAAAAGACATCACCATGTCAAGCAGGTTTTTTGTGTGCAGGGTGTCCAGACCGGCCACCCGCGCGGTATTTAATGCCATTTTTAAAAGGCAGGGATAACACTCAAGGGAGAATTTCATGCATTATCCTTTAAATCATTGCAATGGTGCAGGTACACTGTTCCTTTTCGATGATTTCAGCAGCCATTCCGGCCGGGGTTGCCCCGAACAAGACTGTACTGTACATCGATATCGATGCGTGAACCCTCGCACGGGACCATCGGCCGGCACCGCAATGCCGGGAATATACATGATTTCACCGGTTTTTTGAATTTTGCGATTGACTACATACCGGGTAATTGCCATATCACAGCTATTATGAATATACATGTATATGGT
>WJKA01000030.1 GCA_014729375.1 Chitinivibrionales bacterium | reverse complement strand
TCCATTCCAGACTTTTTTTTTCTTCGAGCTCCAGAGCACCGCAACAACATGGCGGGCATTTTTTATTACCCCGGGAGCCAGGGTAATCCGTTCAACCGGCGGTTTCGGGCTTTTTGTGGAGAGCACCAGGGATGAACGGTCATTCAGATATGCGCTGCCGGGGAAAAGGCTTGCCGTATGACCGTCGTCGCCGACACCAAGAAAAATAACATCAAAAACCGGCGCAGTCGATCCAAAGCAGGTGTAAAGAATATCCCGGTACTGCTGCTCGCTTGATGCGAAATGGGCTTTGTCGCTTTCTTTGCCTGCCGGCTTCAGAAAATGCCGGTATGCAGTGCCCCAGTTGCTCCGAGGGTCCTCAAACGGCACCACGCGGTCGTCAACCGGGAAAAATGACGCATCCGGAAAAGACCGGCAAAAGGCAAGCCAGAGCGGGAACAGTTGCGTATACGTAGTGCCGCCGGACAAAGCAATGGCCCCTTTTTGCAGCAGCGGGCAGGTCCGGGAGGCAATTTTGTCGAGACTGTCGAAATATTCAACACTGAGCAGTGAGTCGGCGCCAAGCACTATCCGGTCGGGAGGCATGATGCTCCTTTGCATATTTATTTAATATTTATAAAATAAAGCACCAGGAAGGAAAAGGCAAAGCATGAGTGTACAGAGGAGGGCATTGCATGCAGCAATACACGGCTGTATTGGTAGACAATTAATGAATTAAACCGCTTAAACCTAAATTCCGCAGTTGATTCACGGCGCTACGCATAAGCTGTTGCGCAATTATGCATTGCGAAAAGCCTCGCTTTACCTCCCCAGGTAGGACTACGTTTTTCGCAACTCAATCTCACACAACATCTTACACGTATCATCCACACTCAACTGCGGAATTTAGGTTAAAAACAACCCGCCAGAGCTGCAATTTCTGGCATGAAAGCTGCTTGTTACTCATGCAGACAATACAACAATTCAGCCGGGATGGAGAAATGCGGGCATATAATCAAAACATTCTCGATGTTATCGAGTGCGCCAGAAAGCTTATGTTCATAGCAGATAAAGGCGATTTGCAGCGTGAAGATGAGGGGTGCGGCGTGTTGTATGCAATTGTGCGGGACACCGCGTATAATTTGAAACATCACGCGGAAAACGAAAAAGAGGCCCATATTCGTCGCGGTATCTGGGATGACGTTCCACAGAAAGCATGATTTTCGGGACTGAAAAATCATCATGCATTGAAGCGTGAAGATACGTATTTTAATGCCCGGATGCCTGGTTCCGCAGAACAAAAAGTGCGCTACGCAAAGGAATGCAACCCGCCCGTTACAGATAACCCTGTTCCCGGCCTTATGGGTAGTAAGGCTGACGGTTCATTTGAACTTCTTGCTCAAAAGGCGGTCTTTTTCTATTTGTTCTGTTTCAGTGTTCCTGACAATAATTTCTCTTACCCGGGTTGCTGCGTTTTCTTTATCCACAGCAGAGGCGCCGTTGACGGTGACCGGTTCATGGACAGTGATTGTCGCTTTTCCCGGATGTATCAGGTATGATTTTTTAGGCAGGATATTTCGCGTTCCCCGGATTGTTACCGGTACGATCGGAAGTCCGGCTTCGAGAGGAAGCGCAAACGAACCGCGTTTGAATGTACCAACGATCCCGTCGGGCGACCGCGTTCCTTCGGGAAAAATCACGAGGGCGATGTCCTCTTTTTTAAGGCGGGACACTGCATTGGTAAAAGATTCCCGTGCTTTACGGGCGCTGCTTCTGTCGATACTGATATGCCCTAGCATAGAGATGCCCCATCCGAAAAAAGGGAACCGGAACAGTTCCTTTTTCGCAATGAATACAAGATTGAACGGAAGAGTGCTCATAAGGGCCGGGATGTCAAGGTGGCTCTGGTGGTTGGCGATAAAAACATACCGGCGGCTTGTATCGAGTGATTCAAGCCCGGCGACGTTGATTTCGGCGCACCCTGCGCGCAGCAGGCGCCTGCTCCATGCGCGGGCAATGCAATGGCCGGTATTCCGGGAAAAAATACTGACAAGCATGGTAGGTATACTGTAGAGAAAAATACTGAGCAAAGCCCGGATAATGAACAGTAGTGAATGGACCCGGCTGCCGGCATCTATGTTGTGGTTTTGCTTATCCAAACATTTTCCTTTCCGAGGAGGCTGCGAAGATTGTTCATGGTGTCGACTCCGGGATTCAGGGTGACCGTTCTGGATTTGATACGGTATTCGTTTTCTTCCTGGGTCACAAGGTGGATAATCAGCGCGCAGGTGCCGTTTCCGTTTTGACATTTTTCCCGGATTGCAGTGATAAAGTCGGGTTCAAGTCCCTGCGTTCGTATCTTGACATGAACGCTTCGGGAAAGCTTTTCGCGTGATTCGGAAAGTGAGATAATATTTTCAGCTCTGATTTTCGGCTTGTTGTCCCGGGCGGTTACCTGTCCGCGTGCAAGGATCATCGCGCCTTGTGCGATAATATTGCCGAACTTTTCGTATGCATCGCTGAATACCAGCATTTCAATGGAACCGGCAAAGTCCTCCAGTGTAACAAACGACATCTGGCGCCCGTTTTTCTGGATATGTGTTTTAGCAACTGTAATCAGTCCGCCGACCGTGACCGTATCACCGTCTTTCAACCGTTTCAGCGATTCTTCGCTCAGGCAGGTTGAGGTAAATCCCTGAATTTCATCCTGGAACCGGTCGAGGGGGTGGCCGCTGATATAAAAATTGAGCACATCTTTTTCTTTTGCCAGGAGGTCGGTGTAGGACCACGGAGGTACTGCGGGAAGTTCAGGTTCGGGGACCGAGAGCTCATCACCTGAAGAACCACCGTTGTCAAACAAGCTGGTCTGTCCTGACAGCTTGTCTTTCTGAAACGATGCGCCGTATTCGATTGCCCGGTCGATTGCTTCATGAAGTTGTGCGCGGGTGCCTTTCAGCGAATCGAGCGCACCTGCCTGTGCCAGGCATTCCAGCGCCTTTTTCGTGACCTGGCGCAGGTCTGCGGTCCGGCAGAGATCAAAAATCGTTGGAAATTTCCCGCTCTTCTGACGGGCTTCGAGTATGGCATTCCCTGCTTTACCGACATTTTTAACAGCCCCGAGGCCCAGGCGGATATTTGTTCCGTCAACGCTGCATTCGATCTCACTGAAATTTACATCCGGCGGAAGAACTTTTATTCCCATGCGCTCGGCTTCGTTTTTCATCACAAGAAACTGATCCTGGTTCCCGAGCCACGATGTCAGGTTTGCGGTCATGTACTCAAGCGGGAAATGGGATTTCAGATAGCCGGACTGATAGGCGACATGGGCATATACTGTTGCGTGGGCTTTGTTGAAGCCGTATTCGGCGAATTTTGCCATGAGGTCCCACACGTCACCAGCGCTTTTTTCCGATACATTCCGCTTTTTTGCCCCGTCGATAAATTGCGGGCGCATAGCTTCCATGGTCTCGAATTTCTTTTTGCTCATCGCCCGCCTGAGG
>WJKA01000304.1 GCA_014729375.1 Chitinivibrionales bacterium | reverse complement strand
CTGCTTTTCCCGTTGAGCAATTTTTTCAGATTGAGTCGCGTTCATTACTTTCCTATTCCCGTTAGAAAATACGTATCACCAATGGCCATCAACATCAGCACCGTCAATTTCATGCAATTCACCTTTTTTCAATTTTTCGCGAGCCTGCGCTACCGTTCCCGATGCCCCGGTAAAAATTTTGATGCCTGCCGCATGAAGGGCCTTGAAAGCCTTGGGGCCGCAATGTCCGGTTATAACCGCATCAACAGAATGCGCGGCAATATTCTGTGCAGATTGAATGCCCGCCCCCTGCGGCGCGTTGTAATTTTGCTTGTTGTCAACAACCTCCAGCGTATCATCATCGGTAGAGCAGACAACAAAATGCTCCGCCCGGCCGAAACGGGAATCCACGGCAGAATCAATATCCGGTCCGGTTGCGGTTATCGCACATTTCATAAAATACCGCCTTTCAGATTCAAGTCTTTTCACGTGGATACGTGCCGATCGGTTTGCCGTATATTTTCATTGCTCCGTTTTTGCATTTCGGCACACAAAATCCACACTCCCGGCACAACGCCGGATAAACAATTGCTCTGTTTTCCACGAAACCAAGCGCATCCCGGGAACACGATGCAATGCATGCACCGCAGCCATTGCATTTATTCCAGTCTATGCTTACCGCCAATACCTCTTCCTCCCTCTGTTGCGAAAACGTCCCCGGTTTTTCATTGTGCAGCCTCCTTTGAACAGGGCGGCGCCACCTGAAACCAGATAAAAATCATCCTTTTGTGTAATATATGATTTAACAATATCCCGGCAATTCCCCGATAATCCGGGAATGACCTCTATGCCGGAATGCCAGACCATAATAAAAAGCGGATCAGAGACAGCACCGCATAAAATTATTTCGATTTTCATATCTTTCAGCTTTCGTGCCCGAAGTGTTATCAGGCTGTCGTCAAATTCAAAATATTCCTCACGAACAACCGTGCCATCTGAAATATCAACTATCATCAGCCGGTGAGAAAAATCGAGGGTATCAATGAAATTGTCTGAATTAATCGACAGTGCGATACGTGCCATGCAAATGCTCTCTGAAAAAATTCATTATTTATCACTGCTAATTTTATGCCAAAATGTTTTTATGCTTTTCATGAATGCAGGGTGTCAATCCGAATGCAAGTGATATCGGTTGAAACATATATAATCAATGCACTTCTTCGTTTTTCCGGGCACACCTGTATGGTGCGCAATTGAAACCTGCTGCATCGCCTGTGTTGCAGATTTGCATCAAGTGCCATGGTGACGTATTTTAATTGTATAATAGTGTATTCTTCCCTGTTCAGCCTGTACCACGAAAAGCACATTCGGTGTTGTTAGGTACCCACAACCGAGGATATGCTCCATGCAATGGAATAAGCAGCAATTGCTGAATCTTCTTGATACCATACAGGAAGGAGTTTTTGTTGTTGATAATAAATGCCGGATAACTTTTTTCAACCATGCAGCAGAGGAGATTACGGGGACCCGGAAATCCGATGCAATCAATCAGCAGTGCTGGGAGGTTCTCCGTGCAGATTGTTGTGGTGAAGAATGTCTTCTGCGGAAAACCCTGAGAACAGGAGTGTTGTTTTCCGAAAGACCAGTGACAATGATTGCCGCTGACGGCACTCCCAAGCCGGTATCGATCGCAACGACCGTTCTTCGTGATGACAATGGTAATATTGACGGTGCGGTTGAGACATTCCGCGACATTTCTTCTGAAGACGACCGGCTTATGTCCCGTTTGTCTCATTATCGTTACCAGGATATCATAACGCTCAATCGAGGTATGCAGAAAATAATTGAGACACTTCCGATGATTGCGGAGAGTAACAGCACGGTTCTATTACAGGGGGAAAGCGGCACGGGCAAGGAGCTGTTTGCCCGGGCAATCCATAAATTGAGTGCGAGAAAAGAGATGCCGTTCGTAGCTGTCAACTGCAGCGCACTTCCGGACAACCTCCTGGAGTCCGAATTATTCGGATACAAAGCAGGCGCTTTTACTGATGCAAAAAAGGACAAGCCCGGCCGCTTTGCGCTTGCACGCGGCGGCGTAATATTTCTCGATGAAATCGGCGACACGTCACCGGCTATGCAGGTCAAACTCCTGCGCGCGATCCAGGAAAAAGAGTACGAGCCGCTGGGAAGCGTTGCAACTGTCAAAGCAGATGTTCGAATTATCGCCGCAACCAATAAAAACCTCGAAGAACTGATCGAGAAAGGACCGTTCAGGCGAGACCTGTATTACCGGCTTAATGTTATCAACATCACCATTCCTCCTTTGCGTAAAAGAAAAGATGACATCCCGCTTCTTGCAGACTATTTTATCAATAAGCTTAACAAACAGCAAAAGAAGCAGGTGCGGGGCATTGATGATGACGCCATGACATATTTAATCGAACATGATTACCCCGGCAATGTACGCGAGCTCGAAAATATTATTGAACGCTCATTCGTTCTCTGCCGTAAAGGATATATAACATCGCAACACTTTGCCGGATCAATCGAACGCCGGACTTTTCATGCAGAACCTGAGGCAGAACGCACCCCCAAACGGTCGCTTAAAAATGTCGAAGCCGCATTTCTGCTGAATACCCTCAAAAAAAATAACTGGCAGCGGCAGAAAACCGCTGAAGAGCTTGGAATGAACAGGAGTACTCTTTACCGGAAGATAAAACAGTACGGTATTGAAAGCCCCGGGCGGGGCTGAATCGGCACACAGGATATTGTGTGCCGGTTAAATTAAATTACAAAATATTGTAATTTCCCTTGAATTACGCCTGCTCATATTATTATACTATAAACAGTACACTGAAATACGTGTAGCTAGTGTGCTGCGGTGTTGGGGAGCGAAAGCTCCCCATTTTTATTTCACGGACTTTTTTTTCGAAACAGCCTCAAGAAACAGCTCCTCTGTATCATATGTACTGATAATATTGGCCTGCACATTCAGTACCCTGAGAATTTGCACCATGTTTTTCGCCAGCCCTACTACCGAAAGCGTTCCGCCGTTTTCTTTTAATAATCTGACACACGATATAAGTACGGCGATACTGTTCGATGACAGGTATGATTTGGGCAGGAAACCGACCGCAATATCATATCCTCCCTTTTCAATGATTTCCTCAACAAGGAATTTCAACTTCGAAAGGTCTGTATCTGGCCCGACATTATCTCTGACTTTTAATATGTAAAATCCATTCTTTTGTACTGTATCAATGCGCAATTTCCGCCCTTTTCAGTTCGATTATTCGAGGAGAAAGTTAAAGTATATCATTTAAATTAGGTCATTGCAATATCGTTTTTTTCTCAAACCGGACACCTCGGATATGCTTTATTACCGGATAGTACTACAGAATAATTTCCGGACTCAGCGGACAATTGCGGCCCTGAAATCAACCACTGCTCCATTTTCACCACTCACTGTAATTAAACAGCATCCGCAGGGAAGCTGGTCCGGCATCGAGACAAGGACGCCCTCCGCTCCACAACCATCAGTGCGGGTTGTGCAGATAATTTTTCCCCGGGGATCGAGGACCGAAACAGCCAGCTTGCCCGAGCAGGCAGAATTCAATTGAATGTATAGAGCAGTTGCGGTCAGAACGAACTGTCGAACCAGGCCCGACGTTGACGATGATCTGTGGCGGGTGGCAACAAGCAGGCTTTCAGCCGGTGCATACTCTTCAGTACACCCCCCTTCGCCACAGGTAACAAGTACTCCGCCTTCAGGGTAGCGCCATGAATTTCCCTGCGAATCGGTAAACAGGAAATAGTAGGGACGGCAGCCATTGCTCCGGTCAAGTTCATGCATATAGGTACCCCGGTCTTCATCCCCCAGAACAAGTGACATTTCGTATTCCTCGTTATCTACAACGACGCTTGCTTTGCGGGGGGCGTGTGCCGAATCGTAATATGTTGCACAAAACGTAATGCCGGAGCTGTCTAAAAAGGCATGAGTTCCGGATGGTATCGGATGATACGCATATTCGCTGGTCCCGCCGCTGAAATCCTGCACCCAGAAATGGTACCATTTGTTCAACCCGTAACCGTACCCTGCACCAATTTCATTGAAATTTGCATTCATTATATTAGTCCGATGTCCGTCGGCGCCAAGCCTGCCGGGATCATCAGCAGCCGGAGGATCACCATCCATGAGCCATTGAACCACCGTACGAAGGGCTGTCGGTCTGGATGTTGCAATATTTTCCCCCCAGCTCGAGCTGTTGCTGTAATACGACCTGATTCTGTTTCCCGCCGATGTGCCGTCACACGATTCATGCTGCATGCCGCAGTCATTTGCCATTTCACTGGCATGAAACCGCGCAGCACGGTTCAAATCTATATGCCGGTAAAGCGGCCCCACGCGCGGATAATTTGACGGCAATAATATGCTGTAATTGCCGATATACCTGTCGCGAAATCCCGCGGGATCAATACGGCATGCATTTGTCCAGAGATGAACGCCCCGTTCGCGCCATGAAGGAAATGACGGGTAGCCAGGAAGCGGATCGCCATAGCCGCGCTGACCGGCGTTTACAGAAAAGATAGCTGTCACCACTATGGCATTAAGCAGAGCCGATGGCCTCATTTTCCCTCTCAAGTATCCGGGTAATCGCTATAT
>WJKA01000303.1 GCA_014729375.1 Chitinivibrionales bacterium | reverse complement strand
TCGAATCTTCGGAACAAAGAAAACAGGACCATCTGAAAAGGCTTCGGGTTGTCGAGGCGTTTCTGAAATCCGGAAACAGTCCGGAAGATATGATTCTTCGGGGGCTGCCGGTACTTCCACCCGACCTTCGTCCCCTGGTACCGCTTGAAGGCGGCCGTTTTGCAACCTCGGACCTCAACGACCTCTACCGTCGGGTTATTAACCGCAATAACCGGTTGAAAAAGCTGATTGAGATTATGGCGCCGGATGTCATTTTGCGTAATGAAATGAGAATGCTTCAGGAAGCGGTCGATACGCTTTTTGATAATGGACGGCGTACTTTTTCTGTCAAGGGTGAAGGCAAGCGTCCATTGAAATCGCTCAGCGATCTTCTCAAGGGAAAACAGGGACGGTTCAGGCAAAATCTTCTTGGAAAACGGGTCGATTATTCCGGGCGGAGTGTCATCGTTGTGGGGCCCGAATTAAAAATTCACCAATGCGGGTTGTCCAAAATGATGGCGCTGGAATTGTTCAAACCCTTTGTTATCCAGAAGCTTGAAGAACGCGGGCTTGTTCAGACGGTAAAAAGCGCCAAAAAATTTGTCGAAAAAGAGCGTCCTGAAGTATGGGATATTCTTGAAGAGGTAATCAAAGATCATCCGGTGCTTCTCAACCGTGCTCCAACACTTCACCGCCTTGGAATACAGGCATTTTTCCCGGTCCTTGTTGAAGGGAAAGCAATCAGGCTCCATCCACTGGTGTGCGCTGCATTTAATGCCGATTTTGACGGGGACCAGATGGCTGTTCATGTGCCCCTCTCGTTCGAGTCGCAGATTGAGTGCAGGCTGCTCATGTTGAGTGCAAACAACCTGCTCAGTCCGGCATCGGGCCAGCCGATCATGGTACCCTCGCAGGATATCGTGCTCGGACTCTATTACATGACAAAAATGGCACATGGGAAAAAGGGAGAAGGACGGTTTTTCTATGATGCAAGTGAGGCTATTCACGCGGTGGAAGACGGTCAGGTCGATCTGCACTCGAAAATAAACATCCGCCATAACGGGAGCAGAATCGAAACCACCCCGGGAAGGATAATTTTCAACGAAGCCATTCCGGACGGACTTCCCTATTGCAACGACTTGCTTAACAAGGGGAGAGTCCAGAAACTTGTTGCTGCAGTCATTAAAGAAAAGGGAAATAAAACAGCGTGTAATTTTCTTGATGACATAAAAGATCTGGGCTATGAATATGCGACCAGGGCGGGAATCACTTTCGGCGCCGAAGACCTCGTGGTTCCCGATACCAAAAATGAAATTGTAAATAATTCTGTTGAAGAAGTCAAGCGAATACGGAAGCAGTATGACCGGGGTATTATTACCGAAGGCGAGCGGTATAACAAAATAATCGACCTCTGGACGCATACGACCAATATGGTTGCCGATGTTATGGATGATGCGCTTGCGCAGGATAAGGACGGATTCAATCCGGTGTATATCATGAAAGATTCCGGGGCGCGGGGAAGTAAAGACCAGATTAAGCAATTGGCCGGGATGCGCGGCTTGATGCAGAAACCGCAGAAAAAAATCACCGGATCAGTTGGTGAGATTATCGAAAATCCGATTATTTCAAATTTCAAGGACGGATTGTCTGTCCTCGAATATTTTATCTCAACGCACGGCGCCCGTAAAGGTCTTGCCGATACGGCGCTGAAAACCGCTGATGCCGGATATCTTACCCGCCGGCTTGTTGATGTTGTTCAGGATATTGTCGTTACCATGCAGGACTGCAACACCATAAAAGGAATTGAGATTGAACCCTTGCAGGAGGGTGATGAGCTTATGGAATCGCTCTCTTCCAGGATTATCGGCCGGGTTGCACAGGAAGCTGTTTATGATCCGATTACCGAAGAACTGATTTGTCCCGCCAATACCGAGATTGATGAAATGACCGCCATGAAAATAGAACAGTCGGGTATTGACCGTCTGAAAATCCGGTCGATGCTTACCTGCGATGCCCGGTACGGGGTCTGCCAGCGCTGCTATGGAAGGAACCTTGCAACCGGCAAGCCTGTTGAAATCGGCGAAGCTGTCGGGATAATGGCCGCACAGAGTATCGGTGAACCCGGAACCCAGTTGACATTGAGAACATTCCATATCGGCGGTACCGCGTCGCGGTTGATTGCGCAGTCTCAGGAAACGGCCAAAACTGACGGGACGGCTGTGTTTTACAATATCGAAACCGCCGAGCATGCAAACGGTACGGTTGTCATGAACAGGACCGGCCAGATGGCGATTCTGGACGAACAGGAAAGAGAACGGTTCAGATACAATGTTCCGTACGGCGCTTTTCTGAAGATCGCGGATAAGGGAACGGTTAAAAAAGGGCAGGTGCTTTTTGAATGGGACCCCTACAACAATGTTATTCTGGCAAATAAAACCGGTAAAATAGACTTCAGCGATCTTGTTGAGGGAGAAACTCTTCACGAGCAATATGAAGAACGGACAGGGGCGAGCAATGTCGTTGTTGTTGAGCACCGGGAAAAGAAATTGCACCCCCACATCAGAATACTTGACAAGGCAGGCAAGCGTCTTGCCAATATTTCGGTTCCCACCGGCTCCTATCTTCAGGTGAAAAACCATGAAAATGTTCAGGAAGGTGATGTTCTGATCAAAATCCCCCGCGAAAGCGGAAAAAGTCGTGATATTACCGGCGGTTTACCCCGTGTTGCAGAGCTTTTTGAGGCGCGTCGGCCCAAAGACAGCGCGGTTATTTCCGAAATTGACGGTATTATTGGATTCGGCGAAACCGAACGGGGAAGCCGGAAGATTTCAGTCAAGAGTGAAGGCGGCGATTTGCGGGAGTATCTTATCCCGCTTGGTAAGCATTTGCGTGTGCATGAGGGGGACAGGGTTTTTGCCGGAGACCGTCTGAGTGAAGGCGCGATTGACCCTCACGACATCCTCAGGATTATGGGTGAAAATGCCGTGCAGAAATATCTGCTTGATGAAATCCAGGCAGTATACCGGCTCCAGGGCGTGCAGATTAACGATAAGCATATCGAGGTCATTGTTGCTCAAATGCTTAAAAAAGTGCGTATCGAGGACCCCGGTGAAACGGGATTTCTTGCAGGAGACGATGTCGACAGGAAAAAACTCTTTGAGGAAAATGAAATGATAATCAATGAGGGAGGGACTCCGGCAACATTCAAACCCCTGTTGCTTGGTATTACCAAGGCTTCTTTGACCACAGAGTCGTTTCTCAGTGCTGCATCGTTTCAGGAAACTACCAAAGTCCTTTCCCGGGCAGCGGTCGAAGGAAAAACAGATCATCTCAGAGGGTTGAAGGAAAACCTGATCATGGGTAATCTGATCCCCGCCGGAACAGGTCTTCGGTCCTATCGGAACATGCAGGTAAAAGATCTTGAAGCTGATATTGTGCATGTTGAGGACCATGATGAGAATGAGGATTTTCTGGATCTTGGTGGAGCAATCGAATAAAAGTGCATAATAGTATTGATTTAATATAGAGGAATTTATTATTTTGAAAGCTTATTTTTTGCTCAAATAAGGAGTACGTTTTTGCCAACGATCAACCAGTTAATACGAAAAGGCCGGAAGTTGCAGGTAAAACGCAATATATCGCGGGCCCTTCAGCAGTGTCCGCAGCGACGTGGCGTCTGTACAAGAGTGTTTACAACAACACCGAAAAAACCGAATTCTGCCCTGAGAAAGGTTGCCCGTGTCCGTTTAACAAATCATATGGAAGTAAATGCGTATATACCGGGGGAAGGGCATAACTTGCAGGAGCACTCAATCGTACTTGTCAGAGGCGGGCGTGTGAAGGATGTTCCCGGAGTCAGGTATCACGTTATTCGTGGAGCACTTGATACTCAGGGCGTTGAAGACCGGCGCGGTGGACGATCGAAATACGGCGCAAAACGTCCTAAAAAATCATAAGGAAAAAATATGGCACGAAGAAGAAGAGCACAAAAACGAAAAATGATGGGTGATCCCAAATTCGGCAGCTTCCTCGTAACCCGTTTTGTCAATAGTATCATGACGCGGGGGAAGAAAAGGCTTGCCGAAAGCATTTTTTACAATGCACTTGATATTGTGGGAGAAAAAACAAATCAGGATGCTATGAGTGTTTTTACCAAAGCGGTTGATAATGTAAAACCGGTTCTTGAAGTCAAATCCCGACGGGTGGGTGGGGCCAATTATCAGGTGCCGATCGAAGTTTCGCCGGAACGTCGCCTGTCACTCGCTATCCGGTGGATTATTAATTACTCAAAAGCTCGTTCCGAAAAAAATATGGCAGAGCGGCTTGCGAATGAACTGATGCAGGCTTTCCGGAATGAAGGCGGCGCTGTTCGTAAAAAAATAGATACACATAAAATGGCCGAGGCCAACAGGGCTTTTGCTCATTTTCGCTGGTAACGGTACTGGAATTTTTCAATTTATATAGATGGTAATCAGGTGATGAATGAATTCTCCTGCACAAAAAGAAATCTCTCTTCAGGATGTGCGCAACATTGGTATTATGGCGCATATCGATGCCGGAAAGACAACCACCACGGAACGGATACTGTTTTATACCGGCATTGTGCACAGGATGGGAGAAGTTCATGACGGCAATACGGTCATGGACTGGATGGAGCAGGAACGCGAGCGCGGAATTACAATCACCTCGGCGGCAATTACCTGTGACTGGAATAACCGCCATATTACTATTATCGATACGCCCGGACATGTAGACTTTACTATAGAAGTCGAACGTTCTTTGAGAGTTCTGGACGGCGCAGTTGCCGTATTTGATTCGGTTGGAGGCGTAGAACCTCAGTCGGAAACTGTCTGGAAACAGGCAGATAAATATCACGTTCCCCGAATCGCATTTGTAAATAAGATGGATCGCATCGGCGCAGATTTTCACAATGTAATGGCAATGATGGAGCGTAAGCTTTCAATCACGCCGGTCGCATTGCAGCTTCCTGTCGGCACCGAAGATGCATTCAGCGGAGTTATCGATCTGATTGCAATGAAAGCATACACCTATGATGAAGAGACGCTGGGTATGAAAGTGATTGAGCGGGAAATCCCTGAGCAGTTCAAGGAGGAGGCCGCAAAGTACCGGGAAATCCTGATAGAGAAAATTTGTGATTTCAGCGATCAATTGATGAGTAATGTTATTGAAGGTAATCCTGTTGATGAGCGGCAGATTAAGGATGCAATTCGTGCAGGGGTACTGGCAAATGCTGTAAGCCCTGTACTGTGCGGGTCGGCATTGAAGAATAAAGGGATTCAACAGCTTCTGGAGGCTATCATTGATTATTTGCCATCACCTCTTGAACGGCTGGCAGTACGGGGAAGGGACCCGGAGAAGCATACTGAAGTTACAAGAGAGTCCTCACCTGAGGCGCCTTTTTGCGCACTTGTGTTCAAAATTGCATCAGACACTCATGTTGGAAGTCTGGCATTTTTGCGGGTTTACTCCGGAAAAGCGACAATGAAAACAGCGTTGCTCAATCCACGAACAGGTACAAAAGAGCGTATGACCCGTATATTCCGCATGAAGTCGAACCGAAGGAAGCAACTGAGGGAGATTAAGGCCGGGGAAATCGTTGCAGTGGTGGGATTAAAAGATTCAAAAACCGGGGATACATTATGTCATCCTGATCATCCGATTTATCTTGAGCGGATGGTATTTCCGCCGCCGGTAATATCCCGGTCGATTGAGCCGAAGAGCAGTGTGGATGAAGAAAAAATGCAAAAAGCTCTTGAACGGCTTGTTGATGAAGACCCGACGTGCTCGGTGCATATCGACAGTGAAACCGGGCAACGATTGATTGCAGGTATGGGGGAGCTTCATCTCGAAGTGCTGATTGACCGCCTCGAAAGAGAATTTGCTACACAGGTACATGTTGGCAAACCGCAGGTGACGTATCGAGAAACAATTTCGACGAAAGCTGAGGCGAAACACGAATTTTCACAATTGCTGGGCGGAAAATCGCAGTATGCACAGGTCACCGTGTCGGTACGTACGGCAGATCCTTCATCGGAAGTGACATTTACCGATTCCCGAAGGGAAAGCTCAGAGCTTCCCGCTGAATTTCTTGAGGCAATACGGCGGGGTATTCTTGAAGCCTGCAGCGGCGGGCCGCTTTCCGGATATCCGTTGCGCGGTATCAGTGTTGTATTAAAAGACGCCTTGTTCCGTGAAGATGATTCGACTGAGATGGCATTCAAAATTGCGGCTGCCACCGCGTTCAATGAAGCCTGCACCCGTGCAAAACCATCACTGCTCGAACCGATTATGGCAATTGAAATTGTTGTTCCGCCCGATTTCATGGGAGCGGTAATAAATGATGTCAATTCCCGAAGGGGCAAAGTTATCAATATCGCATCCAGAAAGGATGCTCAGATTGTTGATGCCGAAGCCGCACTGG
>WJKA01000302.1 GCA_014729375.1 Chitinivibrionales bacterium | reverse complement strand
AGTTTCGGGCTTCTTATTTTGTACATTCGGCCATTCATACGTATCGATACAGAAGCTTCTGCCTGTTCTGTCAATTACATACCGCATTCCTGCAGGACATAATTCATGAACGCCGACATTTCTCGTACTGGTTCCGATCCTCCCCGCCTCATCCCGGACCTCAAGCGTTACTGCATACAGCCCCCCAGCGGTAAACACATGTTCATGTGTACCCTTATTTTCAAATTCCGTATCGAAAGCCCCGTCACCGTCAAAATCCCATCGAAAAAACAGATTTTCGAACACGGTTTCCTGGTCGACGGTAGCGGCAGCATCAAATACCGCAATTTCCCGCGAAAATACCGTATCGGGTGAAACGGTAAATCTGGCTGAAGGAGGCAAATCGATATGATAGATAAACGTATCAAGGTCGCCTTTGAACCCGGAAGCATCCATAACAAAGGCAACAAGTGTGTCGGAGCGTAGCAGCGTTATCGGTTGCGAATAGAGCGTTGAATCCACTGTGGGAGTATTGCCGTGATGGCTGTAATAAATCTGTGAACGATCATCAAGCGTATTGAATGATATCGTCAGGAAACGGTTATACACCCTGTCGGTGCCTGAAGGCACATTCGGCGTAACCCGTGGTTTTGACAAATCGTATATCGACAGGCCGCTCTGATTGCCTGCAATATCTTCGGCATAAAAACTCAGGCGAATGTCATTGCGGCGCTTGACACTGATTCTGTCCTGGGAGGAGAGAAATTTATTGCCGGCCATTCTGACAGACTGGCTGAACAGCGGACTCGTTCCATCGGTCGTATAATAAATCGTGGCATTTTCGCTGCAGTTGAAAAATACCGATACCGAATCATCGATTCCCCTCCGTAATGTCACCGTTACCTGGGGTGATGTCCAGTCGACAACATATTCGTTGCGATGAAACGGACTTTGCATCCCATCTGGGGTTACCGAATAGTATTCGAGTGAATGCGTTCCCTGCCGGGAAATCAGCACAGAATCTCCATAGGTTCGGAAAGCCGTATCGGGAAGCAGCCGCCACTTGACAGAGGATGTAATATTGGTAACAAAACCTATTTTCAGTTTTCTGTTAAAAATACCTCCGCCCGGTGAAGCAGCGACCATCGGACGCCTGAGATCCTCCATAAGCCGGACAGGACTCCGGTTTCCTGCACTGTCTACTGCAAAATATTTGAGCATTTCTCCGCCGCGCATGGTAATATCCCCCGAGTAGCGGGGTGACGACAGCGTCGGGATCTTGCCTCCCCGCTCATAGAATATTTTCACCGGTTCATCGGCGTAAAGATCGACTGAAAAGATATTCTTTTCGATATTCTGCTCGATGCGGGCCTGTACCACGGGCGGTTCGGTATCGATCGTATAGGCGGCGCGGACTACCGCCGATGCATTTCCTGCCATGTCAACACCAAAGCACGCAAGGACTGTTTTGCCCTGCTTTGTCAACGAGAGCGGTCCGTTATACAGAAAAGACTCGTCGGTCGGCTCAGTACCGTCAAGCGTGTAATATATCCTGGCCTTCTCATTAGAACCAATTTCTACGTTAATGGCGGTAGCATACAACCCGTCATGGTGCGACAGTGAAACCACCGGAGGAATCGTATCGTATTTCTGCTCCCAGTCAAACGGCGGGGAAATATTCCCGGCCCTGTCCCGCGCCCGGGCGCGAATAATGCTCCGTCCGGTCTTCCTGACAACAACCGGGCCGGTATACGGAATACTCTGCGGGGTCGGCACTTTCCCGTCAAGCGTATACCAGATCGACGCACGCTCCCTGGTACCAAGGGCCACCGTATCGGTGACAGTGCCTTCCCTGAAATCGAATCTGACCGTGGGCGGGATCGTATCGACAACATATTTTGCCCGGTATATTTCAGATTCGGCGCCGTCGGGAGTGCGGGCAAAATACCGCAGTACATTCAATCCGTACGACAAGGTAACCGGCTCTTCGTATGCATCAAACCAGTCGGCCGGCGCGGAGGGGTCAAACGTGTAATAAATATCGGCATCAGGCGATACCGAAACGGCAATATCCTCAAATTCGTTGAATATCCCCCCGGACGGCGAACAGGTAATCCTTATTTTTGTAGTATCGACTATGTATCGAACCGAATCGCTGATCGTCCGGTTGCCGGCCTTGTCCACGGCGCTGAAAAACCCTTCAAGCCACTCTGCGACTGTTAACGAATCGGAAACGGGCTTTCCCGAAACATCATCACGGCCACGGTGGAAAAAAAACTGCACCGGTTCATCGGAAAGAAGGCGTACGGTTATCTTTCTGCTATATCGCCCGGGTTCGGGTGAATACCGCAATTGCGGTGCACGGCGATCGAGAACATATCCCATTGAATCCAGCGGCGAGGTATTCCCGAAATCATCTTCCCCACGGAAATACACGGTAATTTTCCCCTCTGTGGTGATTGATATCGGTCGACGGTATACCTCCAGGTTTTTTGCTGAATTAATACCGAAAAGAATTGTCGCAACTTCGTCGGCCTCAAGCGATATGTGAAAAATCTCCCGCTGATATTTTTCCTGCGGCATAATTGTAATTTCAGGGGGGATCGTGTCCAGCCAGGATGGAATACTGTCCGGTTGTTCCGCAAGCAGCAGTGAAACTCCGGCTGCAACACAGATCCAGGCGAATGCAGCACCAGGTATATCCGTTTTCTTCATCGACCCACCTCTGCTAACACCTTTCTGATTTCTGCTATCTGTCGCTTATCATCCGCCTTTTTCAATGCGAGCTTGAGATGGTCGACAGCAAGCTCACGGTAGTTTTTGTCTAAATACAGCAACCCGATCAAATAGTCGGGTTCGGCATTTTCAGGCATTGTTTCCGCAGCCTGCTTTAAAACATACACAGCGCGATCATGATCGTTGTTTTTCCCGCTGCTGATACTTTCATACAGGCTCCTGCCCAGCCAGAGCTTGACTTCCGGGTCGTTGGGAAAATCCCGCAGCATCTCCTCATACTTTGCCGCTGCTACTTCATGCCACCCGCGTTCGGTATAGGTCTCCGCCAGCAAGCGCCGGATTCGCTTATCGCCCGGATACCTACTTAAATAGCTTTCGATATAATTAACCGCCTCATCATACCGTTCCTGCTTTCTGTACAGCCGGGTCAACCCGGAAATTGCCTGTTCGGAATGCGGTACTGTTTCCAGAATTTTCCGGTACTGTTCCTCCGCTTTTGCAGTTTTTCCCTGCCCGGCGGAAAGTTCGGCAAGCATGAGACGGGAATCAACCCGCCCGGGAGATATGCGCACAAGCTCCTCAAGGT
>WJKA01000301.1 GCA_014729375.1 Chitinivibrionales bacterium | reverse complement strand
CATTAATTGATTGGTGCGTTCGGTTGACAATAGTCAGCCTGTTTCCGGTGTTGCGGCAATCGAACGGCGCAGCCGGACCTGACATGCGCGCAAGCAAAACATTTTCCACCTGCTGACCGTCGCTGGTACGGCCCCAGTAATCGATTGCCCGCACTTTGTAATGGCCATCAGGACTTCCGCTCTGTTTCATGTGTAAATAGGAAGTCGAGATCATGTCGGCATTGTTAATCCGCTCATACGTGCCGTCCTGCGTCTCGGAATAGAGGACTTCGTACGTAAGAATCTGTTTTGTCGGGGAATCTTTCCATCCCACCATGATCTGGTTGTCGCGTTCGATACTCTGGGTCCATGGCTCGCCGGGTGGCGGCAGGGGGCCGGTTGAGGGCTTCGGGGTGAGAATTATCAGGCTTACCGCTGGGCATGGGAGGTCGAATTCCAATGAGTATGAACCGCCGGAGACTGAAATCTGTTTTGGTGGTTCGTACCGTTCGAGTTGTGAGCGGTCGCGCATCTGCTCAAGCTGCTCCAGAGTGGGAGCCAGCGGCCCCTGGTACGGGGTCAGCGTGTTGCCGTCAACACCGTACGAATATATCTCACCGGTGAATTCCGGCCATGCACCGCCCATCTCCTGCCATGTTCTGAACGGATTTGAATGGTATTCCCCGAGACGGTAATGCACCATGACGCCTTCACCGAATGAAAGGTTGTCAACCGTCAAGCTCACCGCCGCATCGTCGGGGGTGGATTCGATATAGAATTCCCTGTTGTTGAATACCAGTATCGCCACGCGGCCGTCGCCGTCTTTTGTGGCTATCGCCTCGACACGCGCGACATTTTCCGACGGCGAAATATCACTCGCCATGGTATTGGGCAGGGGAGGTGATGTATAGCCGCTCACACCGATCATGGTGTCGGCGAGCAACCCGAGGGCCTCATAAATAAGAACGCTCGATTTCTTTACATAGTAGGCTTCATTCTGAAAATCGGTGAACAGCGTCCTCTGAAGCCAGCCGGTTTCATGCCTGAACGCATTGTCCTGACTCATGGTGAGATATTTGCCGACTCCGGCCAGCTCGACATGCGTAATCGCGGCCCAGACACGACAGGCGATCATTGCCGGATAGGAGGGCATCGCGCGCCAGGAAAGCTGGGTGCCGTGCCCTGCAATCGGGTCGCTTTCATCATCAACAAGAAGAATTTTATCGGTAAAATCCGGTGTGTTGGTGTTGATAAAATTCACAATCGCCTCGGCCTCACGAACCACTTTCCAGTGCGGTCCTTTGGTATGCCAGTCGATAAAATCGATCCGGGTGCCCATCTCACCGGTGATTGTGTTCAGCGAGTCGTGCGCGTGACGGAGCAGCCAGGCGATACCACCGTTACTGTCCCCGCCCGAACGGCCGGGTCCGCCGTATAGAAGCTGAGAGTCGATATCGTGAACTGCGTCTTCCTCGATCTGGAATTTCAAGATATGATTCGGCGATCTGATATCGGCTTCGTTTCCATACTGGAAAATCCACTTGCGGATCTCTTCAATGCCGTATCTATCCTTATAGTGATTCACAATGCTGGTGATTGCCGCCCGATGGCGGTCGCGGTTGCTCTGGCTGCTGAAATCAAGGTCGAAATTGAAATGAAAACTCAGGCACGGACGGATACCGTTTTTCAGACAGAAATCAAACGCCTTGTCAAGCTCGGTGAAATCAATATTCGTCTCACTGCCGGAAATTCCGTTCTGGTGGAACCATTGTTGTGGATGATAAAATTCGTATCCATTACGAGGAATCCCGCCCATGTACATGATCATTGCCTGCTCGGCGGTGTTTTTATGAGGAGCGCCGCCCTTATTGCCCGCCTGCCGCCAGAAGCGGTTGAGCTTGCCGAGATCTTCATTGCAGTCGATATTGATCGAAATCTGCTTGGCGCCGAATGCCGGCACGAACAAAAAAAGGAGCACTGCCAGGCAGTTGGAGAAATGAATTGAAGTGCGTTTCATGCTTGGGTCCCTTTCGCTTGAAGACGTTCTGTCTTCGGTGAAACTGAACACGCAGGAGAGACAGAATATCCATGCATGTCCGCATCCCATTTGGTTCACCCCCGGGATAGCATAATTTCTTTTAATAGTAAGATACAGAACAGGTGTGAGTAATGATCGACATTTATTATTGTTTCATTAATAAAAAATAATGTTAACCTAATATTTTCTTGAGGATGAGAGTGCTATGAAATGAAGGCTGGTGGAGCGTACTGCATGTTGCTGGGCTTGCAATCAGCTATTATGAAAATTTGCACATTATTATGCAAAAAATGAAATGGATGATTTCTCTCTGCAAAACGATTCTGTTGCCGGGATGCGCGTTTGATGTGTTCGTTGCGGCCTGCCTGGCGCACCGGATTTCAGGAGAAAACCGTTGTAAGGAGGCACCAGAAGGATCTACCTGCTCACGGCAAGCCGGAATCCGCGGCTTGCGAATGCGTATGCGCCGCCGAGGTTATCGGGGAGATCGTACGAGCGCATTGCACACCGGTTGGATATCTCCATATCGATCCAGCTTCCCCCGCGCTGGATCTTGAAATCCCCGTGCGCCGGGCCGGACGGGTCGATCACCGGGCCGCTCTGGTATTCGGTCGATGAATACCAGTCGTAACACCATTCCCAGACATTGCCCGCCATGTCAGAGAGGCCGAATCCGTTGGGAAGGAGCGACCCGACAGGGAGCGCTCCGGAATCATTAAGAAATTGCGCATAATTTGATGTCAACGTATCGCCGTTGGGGAAGCGCTTGTTGTTCAATCCGCCGCGCGCGGCAT
>WJKA01000300.1 GCA_014729375.1 Chitinivibrionales bacterium | reverse complement strand
GCCTGGTGATATATTGTCGGCATATATCCGTAATGATGGAAACCTCAGGTCACACGCGGGAAAATGCGAAAAAATGCCGGTTATCATACCGCAAATCCGGAAGAACGACCCCGTTTCAGCCGGCGGGGTGATAGACAATAGGGAATATCCGAACCAGCCGTTTTGCAGCGAATCTTCGGCAATTTGACGAGTGATACCAAGTGAAAACAATCGGGTGTGTGCGCCGGGTTTTGTGGCTGCCAGCATATAAGTCAGAGAAATAAACTGCGCACCGGGAGATTTCGTTTTGATGCCATGTGCGTAGAGTACCGACCAGTTGTGCAGCGTAGCAGGGGCGGGTTGAAGAACCAGTCCGAATCCAGCGCCCGGTCGCAAAAATTCGGGATTCTTTTGTGAAAAGCGGGCATAAAGTCGAACTGAAGAGAGCAAATTACCCTGTACCATCCCGCTCTGCCAGAGTCGCCACGAAAACCGGGTTGTTGCCGACGCCTGCCAGCGTGAGGAGTGGGATTCGGCGGCATCATAGGCCGCCAACTGTGGATTCGCCGATCGGTCCGACAGATTTTCCCGGAGATCATATCCTCCTGCATTCCGGATTGTTATGCGCGGTCGCAGTGGATGACGTTTTCCTGCAATTCCACGGGTCACTGACGAATCATTACGGTGCGATGATTTGAAGTGTGCGTTTAAATGGTGCCTGTGCGCACAAGCTTCTGCTTCTTTGTGCAGGCCGAGTTTTTGCAGTATGCGGATCCGCTGGTGAATGGTCGCGATATACAATAAGGAATCATTTTCCGCTTTGACGGCATAATTGTATCCCAGTGCCGATTTGTTTTTCCCACGCTTTTGCAGGCAATGTGCGGCAAAATAATTGACGCTGTCGCGAAGCGCTCCGGGCTCCTTTATAGAAAGAAAAATTATCAAAGCCTCCCGGTATGCCGTTCTGTTTACCAGTGCAAGACCTGCCCTGAACATAAATCCGGTTCCGATTTCTTCCTGCCGCCGTACTGCAAGAATGTCAGTCGTGAATATTTTCTGTACTTTCTTTGCCGTCAAAACGATAAGCAGGGAATCCGCCCTTTCGATAATGCGGCCTTCTACAAGATCTCCCGAAGAGACATACAAGGATATGGAATCTCCGGCTTGATCAGGAATGGAAATCCGGCACAGCGCCGGCCGGCAAAACAGCACTGCCGTCCAGATAATCAGGCATAATTGACATTTTTTTCTGGGTGCAATATAAGCCCTCGCCGTAACCATCCGGCTCCTATAGTAGAGGCATTTTATCATACGAAAGGACATTTGCAGTGCACCAGTTAATTTCGGGAAAAGCGGCTGAGGCGTTTTGTCGAATAAACGCCCCAGCCTGTCAATACTGGAAAAAAACAGCATGAGTGGCAATTATTTATGCTTTACCAGTATTTTTGCACGATTACTCCGACCCTGCCGTAAAATCACTATCCCCATGCTGCCCTGCATCTGTTTGCGGGAACCGTGCATTCTCATGCGGCGCCCGTTCAGTGAAAACGCCGCAAGGTATTCACCGGCGGCCGGTCTGCCTAAATGGAAAACAGGAGCAGTTGAAACCGAAGATGAGTCGATTATCTGCACATTGACAATGATATTCTCCGTGGAAGCGGAAATCGTCTTTGTTTCAGTTCCATATCGGCCGCTTTCTGAAGCGCGTACCGTTACCGTCAAAGGTTCGTCTCTGTACGGCAATCTTACCCGTTCGGATCGATAGGTGCCGGGGCTGAAAAATGCTGCAGATTGCGTAGTGTCATGAAGTATTACAGATCCATCCTGTGTAACAGTGACAATGACCTGCGCTTCACTAACTCCGTTATCGTTCTCATCGGTTATCATACCCGAAACCTGATAATCCAGACTGTCGGTCGACGCAAGAGCGGTAAGCCTGATTGTGTCGAGATCGACCGTATCGTTTGCAGGAACAGTGCTTGTTCCCTGCTCGCCTGCATAGCCGTCTTTGCTGATTTGCCAGTTTAGATACAGGATATTGCTTTCGCCGACTGGTGTTGATACAAATGCGCCGTCTGCTCCGCTGACGGCTGAGTCCCGTATTACCGCGCCGCCCATAGTCGACCAGGCTTCGACAACAACGCGGCAATCCTGGAGTCCTGTCCCAACGGAACTATCCACTACGGTTCCGGTAACAACGACCGTATCATTCAAAGATGAGGAACCGCTGCTCTGAAGAGTAAAGTCCTGCTCGATTGTGTCCGGAGACCCGTCGCTGGAATTGCCCGGGTTGACAAATTCAGAGGCGGTCTGATGTCCGGATTTGCCGGCGGAAATCTGCACGTAGCTGTTGCCGTCCAGTGTTGTCTGGATTTCATAATATCCCTGTGTATCCGTGCTGTCGCCGCCAAGGGTGGGGCCGAATAATGTTGTCGCAGTCACCGAAGCGCCTTCAATCGGTGCTCCGGATTCATTGGTTACGGTCCCACTGATGAACAGTTCATCGGCAGTGAGAGAAACCATGCAACCAAGCATGGCGATTGAAAAATAGAGAATACGATTCATGAAATACCTCCTTCAAAACGTAAATTGTTTTCATGGACACCTTTGAGTTGCCTCCCACTGCATGCCGAAGGAGGAACTGTCGACCCAGGCCGTCATTGACGGGGTCAAGGTGCATAATCTGTTATTCGTAATATTTATATAATCCAGATTGGGAAGCCGGGCTAATTCCAGCGGCAAATCGGTAAGCGCGTTATGCGCAAGGTCGAGCGATTTCAGTGCGATGCATCCCCCGATCCCCGGCGAAATTTCATAGATATTGTTAAACGATGCGTGAAGGGTTTCAAGTGATTCCAGTTCGCCGATCCATGGCGGGAGTGTTTGCAGGTAATTGTTATTAACACTTAAGACTTGCAGGTTTTTACATGTGGCAAGCTCCGGCGGAAGTTCGGAGAGAACGCAGTTGTCCAGCTTAAGTATTTCAAGCCCGGTAAGTGTTCCGATTTCCGGAGGGAGAACAGCCAGCATGGTATAGGAGAGATCAAGCTCTTCTAATCCGGTTAATTTTCCGATGCCGGAGAGGTCCGGTCCGGTAAATCTTCCCGACAAATCCAGGCGGGTAATTCGATTACCGTTTCTCGTCGCAATATCATCAAGCGAGAATTGCACCAGAGCGGTATTGCGGCTGAGCAAATCAGAAAGCACGATAGAATCGAGGGCAAAATCGACCGGCAGCCCGCCAAAGTTGATGGAAGTATCAACGCCGGATTGCAGCCACAGAGTATGGATGTCTGAAATGTCCATTTCGTAATTGACGGCGTGAAAGGATATCTGCAATTCGCCGGACGGCATATTTTCCATAGTAAATGAACCTGTCGAATCGGTCGGGATTTTTCGTTCGAGACCACGGACCAGCACATCAAGCTGAACCGAATCAGGGAGATTGGCTCGATGTATAGTGCCGTGAATGGTAACTGCGTCTTTGAGCGTAATTGTGCCGAAGTTTATCTGTTCGGCATCGTTTTGCATAGAAAAATTAATCATCACCGCTTTTCCGGCATTATCGTTGATTTCAAGGGTATAATTCCCTTTTTCGATTCCGCTGATAGCAAATCGTCCTTCTTGATCGGTTGTTGTATCAGCGCTGGTTTGCTCTGAATATGCGCCGGTGCGTGATGAATCGGCCCAGTAATCGATCCCGCGCAGGGATACCGTTGCGTTATCCGCCGCGGAGCCGTCGGGATAGGCTGCTGTTGCGGTAAAGCTGTTGGTAGTTTCCGTGCCGGACCCTCCATCACTGAGAACGCCGGTATCCGAACAGCCTGCGATAAAAATCAAGATTGTAAAAAGTATGCCAATAAAGCGCGTCATTTTCTTTTCTTTCCAGCCGTGCGGGTTTTCGAGAGCGGAAAAACCTGTATGGTTACCTGATATACGTCGTCAACCTGCACATCGTTTTTTGCCAACTCCATAATTTCTTTGCGCATATCACTCAGCCGTTCTTTAATTGTTTCAAATGTGCTTTTTGAGGTGCTGATCGTAACGGTTGAAATGTCACGGTCCTCCCGGGAAACACGCTCGAGAGCTTCTGTGCCGAGCTGCATTATTGCTTTCTGGAAATTGCGTATCGCAATCGGCCGCCATGCATCACCTGTCGTGATGAACTGCTGAGTCAGCTCATACACGCCGTCTTCATTCTTCCGCACCATGCCGAGTTTTTCCAGCAGGGCGACCGCCTTTTCGGCTTCGCGTCTGGATATCGGCGGCACCAGGCGCGCGGCCAGCTCTTTGTAGTTGCCCTTAAAAGGAATTACATTCAGCAGCTCCCGGACAGCTATATAATACCATTTATTGAAAAACTCATATTTATCGGCATCCAGCTTGTGTGCAACCGGATTGCGGAGAGAAATGAGCTTTTCAAAGTAGAACTTTATCTGGTCGTGCTGTTTTGCTTTGTTGAATTTTACAAGCGTTTTGAAATATTCCTCTTCACGCTTTTTCAACTTGAGGAATTGAACAAACCGCGTTGTCGACTTGTCTGATATATGCATCTGTTTTTGAAGCACTTTTACATAATAGCTTGCATCCACTCCTACTTTTCCGGCAATATAGCGATATGAAAAACAGGCATGATTTTTTTTCATATACTCGTAGTGGGCTTTGAGAAAATCCCGGTATTCAAGATATGTGAAGATACTGTCCATACTCTACCCGGATAAATTGAATCCACGTCAGAAATACTGGTAATAATATATACCATACCGGCATGTAGTGCCTGGTAAAAAATGAAAAAGTGTGGATATAAATATCCACACTTCAGGTGCGCTTAATGCCTGGAAATGAATTCTTTTCTTTATTTATTTCAGTAAGTTAAATAGAAAAGCAGGCAGGTTTACATTTATTATATTTGCGCTGGTGATCTGCAAATAAATCCACGCGCCATTTAAAAGTAATGAAAGTCAATCAGGTATGACAGGTACTATTTAATAACCGCTTTATGCATCTGCTTGTGGTGTGGTGTTGATGTTTCAATCCAGTAGCACCCCTTTGCAAGTGATAATCCGGTAAGGTCGATTGTCGTGGATTGTGCACCCGCGACCGGAATTGTCATGCATACTTTTCCGAGGGAGTTATACAGTGTGACCTGCATAGTTCTGTCGGCTGTGTTTGTGCAGTGTAGCACTGATCCTCGCACCTGAATACCTGAGCCGTTTACCTGAGCAGCACTCTTTGGCCGGATTGTGTTTTTGTCTGCCGCAACAGTCTGGCCGTCACTGGTACGACCCCAGTAGTCAACCGCGCGCACTTTGTAGAACCCGTCGGGGCATCCTGCAGGACGGGCATGCATGAATGCTGTGGTGAAAAAGTCGGAGGTATTGACCCGTTCATAGTTGCCGTTTTCGGTTTCCGAAAAAAGAACCTCATAAGTACGGATGTATCTGGAACTGGACTCGGTCCAGGTGATCATGGTTTCCCGCATGCCGGTGAGAGAGTTCGGGAATTCTTCGGTTTGAATATTGGCCGGCGGCGAAGGGGCTGTTGACGGTTTAGGCGCCAGCACGACCATGCTGACCGAGGGCATAGGAAGCGGGACTTGCAGCGAAAATTCACCGCCGGTTATCGTGACCTCTTCCGGCGTCTGATACAACTCAAGCTCCATCCGCTCGCGCATCTGCATTATCTGCGCCGGTGTGGGGCAATCTCCGTTATCAGAACATCCTTTCGTGCCCGGTCCCTGCCAGTCGAATACTTCGGCTCCCGCCATTCCACTGGTATTGGTACAATGCAGGGGATCATCTACTTGTCCGCCCATTTCCTGCCATACGCGAAAGGCATTTGAATGGGTCTCATCAATTCGGTAATGGACAAGCATGGCCTTATCGAAAGCAAGATTTTTAACAGTTAAATCGACAATGCAGGAATCTTCAGGGCAGGATATGTTGAATTCACGATTGTTGAAGAGCATAATTGCACACCGACCGTCATCGTCTGTGGTAGCCATAGCGTCGACCCGTGCAATATCCTTCGATTCCTCCAGAGGCGGCACGGCATAGCCGCCGGTTGCTACGCGCGTATCGCCGAAAAGCGAAAACAGTTCGTAGGTATTAATGCTCGATTTCTTGATAAGGCAGTAATCATCCTGGTCATGGCCGAAAATCGCCATGAGCGAGCGGCCGGTCCAGTTATGGATAAAAGCATTGTCCTGGTTGTTTAGCAAATATTCCGCAGGCGTTGCATCAATTGCCCAGGTCTGCACGGCCCATGTCCGTGCCGCAACCATGGCTGAGTACGACGGTCCGATACGCCACGCCCAGTCGTGTTGATGACCTGATACCGGATCGGATTCATCGTCATTAAGCAGAATCTTTCCTGCATACTCAGGGAACGTGTCGTTGATCCGCTGTGTCATTTCGATGCCCCATCGCGCAGCTTTCCAGTACGGCATTTTGCAATGCGCAGTGAGAAAATCGATCCGCGTCCGTTCCCCGGTGTAAATATTGGGGTTATCATAAAGATAGTGAAGAAACCCCATGATAGCTTCCCATTCCCAGTCCACGCCGAACTGACCGCTGGCGCCATATACGATTTGCGAATCGATTCCATGCAATGCGGCTTCTTCGATCATGAATTTTATTGCATATCCGGGGCCTCGCCTGAACGATTCCTCATTGTCTACCTGAAAAATCCACCGCCGTACCTCCTCAATACCATAAATACCGATATAATGGTTTGCCAATTCGCAAATGAAATCATACCATCGGCGGCGATACACGGTATCGGAAGCGAATGCGCTGTAATTGACCGGGAGCGGACTGAACCCGGTCATCAGTTCTATATGAGGCCGGAGGTTATAACCGCGAAGGTGCGCAATAACCGTATCCATGCCGCTGAAATCATATGTTATAACCGACGTATCCGCATTGAATTCGGCTTTTACGCCTTTTAGAATATCATGCATCCGCATATATTCCATGCTGCCGTAGGGAATACCGGCGATATACGCCGTATTCTGGCGACGATGGCTCATTATTGGGTTCGACGTTGCCCATTTATGACCGGTACAGCGCCATAAGCGTTTGTTCGGACCAATAATGTCATTGGTATTTACCGTCATTGACAAATTTCGCGCGGTAAACGCAGGTGATATCAGAGCACATATCACTATGCTGACAAGTACGAATCCTCTTTGTGTGCTCATACTTCCTCCTCGAATTTTGTGAATCAAAAATAGTACCATTGTTTCTACGTTCAAGTGTACATTAATTATTTGTCATAAAGACCCGCCGGACCAGTCCCGTCTCCAGTTTTTCGATAACGATTCCTTTTGCCTGTGTGTGCATTCCAGTCGATCCGAGGCATTGGCCTGTTACATTATAAAGCATGCGGCTGTGCGAATTCACCGCGGTGCTGTAAGCCGCCGATCTCGAGGTCCGCGATTTTATCTCCGTCGCACCAATGAGAATATCCGGATCGATTTTCGCATACCGGACAGCGTTTGATCCGCGCCCGGTCCAGATCAAATGGATTTTTCTGTCCTGCGCCTGGATAATACTGCAGTCTGCGTTCTCGTCTCCGGCCGAGGATTCCCTCATCTCGAGCTTTTCCTGCCAACTCGATGCATCCAGAGGATTGTTACCGATCCATACCCGCATAAAGTAGCGCGAGCATCGCGTTTGCGAGCAGCCGGATTCAGGGCAATAACGTGCATCGCTTCCATGAGCAATGACATGCCACCCCGTGAGATTGCCTGATGGGGAGCCGGCGGTCCCAAGATCCAGGCTTACCCCTGTTCCCGCGGCACCGAATGAGATACCATCTCTTGCAACACACCCGACATTTTCTGAAGGATCAACCCAATTGAAGGAACTCCATGTCTTGCCGCCGTCCTGCGATTTAGCCCATTTAGGCCCTACATTATGAAATTCAGTTCTGCAAAATGCGACAATTTCCTGAAAATGCCCATCAACAGTATTGGCTGGATTGACAACTAAAAAATCGGGACTCCATAATTGATCGAGGGCAAAATGCTTTGTCCAGTCGGAAGGACTTCCCAGATCGCCTTTGAGGATATGGCTGGTATATCCTTGTCCGCCATTATAGGTTTCGGACCATCCGCAGAGCCAGTCGCCGTTGGGGTGGCGAAGACAGTTGCTTTGTTCTCCCGCCTGTAATTCATCATCGGCGACGCCGGCCATAGTGCTGATATCGTATTCAGAGCCCCAGGTATTGCCGTTGTCGGTCGATACTCTGAATTTTTGATCATCGCAACACGAAGTGTAGTTCCCTTTGAAATAAAAGCAGTAGATATCACCATTCTCTGCCTGAGCAAGGGTAGGATCAAATGCGCTCCCGACAGGCGTTACGTTAATCATATCACTCCAGGAATCGCCGTTGTTCGTGCTCTTGTATGCTCCAATACGGGTCGATTCACCTTCTCCCGATCCCGCAACCGTTGCAATGAGGAGGTCTCCATTGGCAAGTTGTTCGATATTTGCCGGGTGATTATATCCTGCGCCGCTCGAAAGAATGTCTTTGCGAATAATACAGGATTGATCGCCGTAAATAAGCCAGTCACCTGCCGCGTATATGTTTGCCGCTACAAGTGCAACAACTGCAAAGCTTCCAAGGTAGTTTCGTGCCAAAAAATCCTCCATCATGTAAAAAGTGCTGAAATGATCTCCCTGTGTATTAATCATCCGATTATTCCAGAAGTAAAAAGGATACCGTCACGTGTGTCCCGTCTTTGAATACCGCCGATGCAAAGAGCAGTCTATTGCCGGATACAAACGGTCTTATATCGGCAGCCATCGTACGCCTTGGATCCACAATTTTGTGTACGCATGAACCATTGGCATTATGCAGGATCAATGAATGGACAGGTCTGCTCCAGACAATGCGATTGCCGTAAAGAGCGAGAGTGTTTCCGCGCGTACCTGCACCGGCTTTGGCGCTTCGAGATACGCTATTGTTCGAAAGCGCGCCCAGCCAGTTATGCTCTTCCTGAAAATCGGGCCCCATGGCAACCCACAGCGCGGCAAACATGAAACCATCATGGGCGTCTTTCAGCGTATCCAGTGATGAGATCAGGCGAAGGTAGCTCGAATCCTTCATATCGATTGCCGTTATATGCTCCATCTTTTTTGACGGATTCAAAAGCGCGGGTATTTGCGGATGAGGCCATTTACGGGTGATATATTCGCAGGCAACAGCATAAAAGGGATGGCTAGACCATTCCGCATGGTTCCACTCGTTGCCGCTTGCCAGTCCGGTGTCCGAAGTGTTTTCGATTGCCGGAACAGTAAAGTAGCGCAGGATTTGGCCGTCTCTGCGGTTAATAAAAATGCGCTCGTGGAAATCCCATGAACCCAGTACTGCCGTCGTGCATTCCGCAGCATCAATTTTGCCCGACCCGAAATCCAGGTGCAGCATGCAATCGGGATAGAGCCGGCTCTGGGAAACCGAAGGATTGCAGGCCTGGAGTGCAATCACCGTGTCGCCGCCTCCTTTTCTGGAGCAAGGGATGGTATGCAGCACTGCAGGTGGTTCAGCCGGTGCAGTTACATCTTTTATAAAGGCATTTGCTCCGTATTCGGCTGTTGCCAGATAGCGTCCGTTGCGTGACGGACCCCCGAAATATGCCCCGGAATAAAGCAGCGTGTCGATTGCACCGGCAGTCCCGTTAT
>WJKA01000029.1 GCA_014729375.1 Chitinivibrionales bacterium | reverse complement strand
TTTCTACAACATGCCCGAACCCGTGCACGCGCAGAAGAAACAATGCAGTGAAAATGACGGTTGTACCGATTGACGCTATAAAAGCGCGCACATGCCCCGCCGGTATGGACACCGCAGCGGTCCGTGGCGAGCGAAGCATCGGCAGGAGCGAAATCCCGAGTGCCCCTGAAATTAAATTGGTAATGCTGTCGCGAATTTCTCCCACCCGGTTTGGCAGCGCCCATTGAATGGTTTCATCACCAAGTCCGATCCAGAATACAATGCATAATGCAATACCGGTGCCGGGCCAGGCCGGGATGTGCCGCGTGACAGCTATGCCGACCAGCAATGCCAGCAAACCATATTCTACAAAATGAATCTTCTCAACAGCATACGTAAGCGTAGTGAGATAATATGTATAAATTGACCCGATAACAATAAATGCACCGACAGCTTTCAGCCTTTTAATGCCTTTAAATCGAATGCAGCACCAGACCAGCACTCCCGCGCCGGCAAGGATGAAAATCCAGTAAATATTGTTGAATACGCCGACCCCGTATTTCTCAGCCAGAACCTTCCGGATTTTTGAGACAAGGGAGAGCGTGGCGTAAATTATGCCGGTATATATGGCAATGAACGACCAGAGAACGTAATCGGTTTTATTTATTCCGGCTCGCATGGACAGGTACACTCGTGCTGTTGCGTTGTGGGTGCCATTGTTGTATGATAATATCTATGCAGGGCGTTTGTCGAGTCAAGTATGCCGGGATGTCATGCCTGTTCGGGAGTATGTCATTGGCGGCGTGTGTGTCCGGCTGCATTATGCATTGCTTTCGGTGCAAAGGCGAATTTTTCAATGGATGAAAAACTGGTACGTGAAATAAAACGGGAGCTTGAAGAATACAGGTCGCTTCTGAAAGTCATTCCCGATATTATTTACAAAATTGATCCGGACGGCAATTTTGTTTATGTTAATGAAGCGGTCGAAAGCCTCGGGTACAGTGCATGCGAGTTACTCGGGTGTCATTTCAGCGTCCTTGTCCACCCCGACGACATAGACTCGGTAAGCAGAGACAGGGCCCTTCCGAAACTGAAAGGTCGGCTCACCGGTCCGCTGAATGCGCCGCGCCTTTTTGATGAGCGGCGAACCGGAGCACGCGCGACAAAAAACCAGGTTGTGCGGATAATTCCAAAATCATTCGGCCAAAATGATGAAAACTGGCGATATGGTGAGATTGACTCGAGCGGCTTATATAATGCCGATGTTCGCAGCACAGAAAAACAATTTCTTGGAAGCGCGGGCGTAATCCATGACATAAGCGCTCGTCACAGACTTGAGCAGGAAAAGCGGGACCTTGAAGAGCAGCTTGTTGAGTCGAAGCGTCTTGAAGCGGTCGGCCGCCTTGCTGGCGGTGTTGCGCATGATTTTAATAATATTCTAGGCGCTATCGCAGGATATGCCGATTTAATCAAAATGCGGATTGGTGAAGAAAATTCATCACTGCAAAAATATGTGAATATGATTATCGACGGTTCCCGGCGGGCAGCGGATTTGACTGAAAAATTGCTGGCTTTTGGAAGAAAAGGATCCTTTGAAAAGGCGCCTGTATCGATAGTGCGGTTGATCGATGATGTTGCCGGCTTGCTGGAACGCACTGTTGACAACCAGATACGAATTGTCAAAGAATACAATGTGGGAGAAGCCTCGGTTATGGGAGATCCGGACAAGCTCCGCACTGCACTGCTCAATCTCGCACTCAATGCCAGGGATGCAATGCCGGAGGGCGGGGAATTGACATTTGCTGCCGATGCCGTCAGTCTTGACCAGGCGTATATTGCGGCGCATGGAACAGACATAAAGCCCGGAGAATATGGTATGGTATCGGTGGGAGATACCGGAACCGGAATACAACGGGAGTTGCAGACAAAAGTGTTTGAGCCGTTCTTTACCACTAAAAAGCGGGGACGGGGTGTGGGCCTCGGTCTTGCAAGCGTGTATGGAACCGCCAGGAGCCACGGCGGCTCGGTCGAAATTTACAGTGAGCAGGGTGAAGGCACGACGGCTAAACTGTATCTTCCCCTTATCGATACTCCTCAGGAGACACTGCAGGAAATCAATGAAGGACACCAGAAACAGGGCGCCACTATTATGCTCATTGATGATCAGAAGGCTGTCAGGGAAGCGTCGGCCGATATTCTGTATAAACTCGGATATGCAGTTGTTGCCTGCAGCAACGGCCCTGAAGCAATTGATTATTATACAAACCATTCCAAAGATATCGACTTGATAATTCTTGACATTTTCATGCCCGGCATGGGCGGATACGAATGTTTCCGGAAGCTCAAAGAGATCAATCCGGATTTGAAAGTGATTATCTCTTCCGGATACACCATTAATGACGATTCGCGGAAAATCCTCAATGAAGGCGCCTGCGGTTTCCTTCAGAAACCCTATGATGTACGACGGTTATCGTTGATGATTAACCGGGCATTCTGCTGAAATACCATGATATCGTGTAATTTTGGTAAAAACCGCAGAGTATTTTTAAAAAAGTGCACAATTTTTGCCGGAGCATGTGCGGCCTGTTCATGCTCAATTCCGGTCCCGTTTATGAAACGAAAAGAAATTCCGCTTTTTTCATTTGTTTTCTGCAATGATATCCATGTTTCCACCCGCGCACAGGCAGAGTATTTCGGAGCAACGGTTGAGCACTGGCGCCGGATAAATACGGACTTTGATTTTGTGGTCATCTGCGGTGATCTTGTCAATAACGGCACCAGCGAGGAACTCCTTCATGTAAAGCACGAGCTGCGGAAGCTCGGCAAACCATGCTACGTTGTTGCCGGAAACCATGACCTTGTTGATGGCGTGAGTATTGCCGATTCGCCGTTTAAAGAGGTGTTTCCCTCATGGCGTCCGAATTATCTGTTTCAGAATGACGGTTTCATGATGATTGTGCTTGACTTGACTAACAGTACTAATGCCACGGTGGCGGTTCCCGGAGAGACGGTTGCATGGCTCCGCAGAATCAATACCAGGATCAAGCCTGATGACAAAATTATCGTGTTCTCCCATTTCAGCCTTCATCCGGATATCCCCCGGTTTCCGGTCCGGAATACAGCGGAACTTTTCGATATACTCGATACCAGGCAGGTGATTGCCTTTTTCTCCGGGCATTATCATGCCCGATGGCATGGTATCAGGAACGGTGCAGACTATTTCAACAATGCATGCATGTCTCTTGCCGCGGACAACCATGACGGAACACAGGCGGAAGGATATCTGCTGGTTGATGTCTTTTCCAACAGGGTTGAGACCACATTTGTGGAGCAGACAGAGGAATCGGCAGTCGAAGATTAATGACAGCAGGCAGGGCCGTGCGATTCCGTTTGCCGTCTCACTGTTCAATTGCCGGATTTCTCAGGTTATTCATGCCGAACCGGTCGATCCAGCTCTGCGGATAGCCGGGATCAAATCCGGTAACTCCGGCAAGCTTTTCATGATATTTCCGGGGAAGTTGCCAGGAGCCGGCCAGGCAGTTTTCTTTAACCTGTTCAGGTTTTCTTCCGCCGATTATCACTGAAGAAACTCTTTTATCGCGCAGGAGCCAGGCAAGGGCCACTTGTGCGGGTGTCTTTTTTGTCGCCTTTGCAATTCTGCAGGCTTCTTCGATAATGGCAAAG
>WJKA01000299.1 GCA_014729375.1 Chitinivibrionales bacterium | reverse complement strand
GTGTGAAGATTGGAGTGATGGAGTACTGGAGTTGTGGAGTGTTGGGGATTGTAAACCCATTACTCCAGTACTCCATTTCTGCAAAAAATTCTTACGCTTTCAGCAGCCGGTGCGAATGCTCCTTTACTCCCTTGGGTACTGCATGACGGATATCGTGGACCAGTTGTATCGATGCCCGGCAGTCTTCGGGACCAAAGCCCTGCTGCTGCAGAATCCGCTCATAGACGCGCGTGTGAAGGTCGGTAAAGCCGCCTGAGAATTCGATCTCGGAGCCATCCACGGTAATCGAACGGAACGTGCTCTGCCCCTGCCGATTCACCGTGCCGGGAAGCTTTGTTTTGTCGATTGACAGGAACCACGTTACTTTTGCCCGCTCGAGTTCCAGATACCCGCTTATTGTTTTTTCATCGGCGACATGGACCTCCTGACGTTTCACTCCTCCGAAAATCCAGATCAGCATATCGAAAAAGTGGACCCCGATATTGGTTGCCAGTCCGCCCGACTGGGCCTGGTTCCCTTTCCAGGAAACCAGATACCATTTCCCCCGTGACGTGATATACGTCAGTTCGATCTCATGCTTTTTATCGGCAGCTTCATTGTGTATTCTGTTTTTCAGCTCGATTATTGACGGATGCGTGCGCAGTTGGAGGATGCAGTGGATCCTCTTTCCGTGTTCTTCACTGAGTTCCTGGAGGGCGTCGATATTCCATGGATTGATTACCAGAGGTTTTTCACAGACTGCATCGGCGCCCAGGCGGAGCGCCAGACGAATGTGTGCATCGTGAAGGTAATTCGGGGAGCAGATACTCAGATAATCGATTGGCTCGCCTTTTCTTCGGAGTTTTTCCAAATGACGGTCGAACCGCTCGAACTCTTTGAAAAAGGAGACATCGAAAAAATACCGGTCGAGTATGCCGACCGAGTCGTTGGGATCGCAGGCTGCAATCAGCTCATTGCCGGTGTCTTTTATCGCCTGCAAGTGACGGGGTGCGATATATCCCGCCGCGCCGGTAAGAGCAAAACGTTTTGACATGGGGTATTGTATCCTTTTATCGAATCAGTAGAACGCCGGAGAAAACGTATCAGGATGATCGGGCTTTGATTTCCTGAAGAACTCGATCCATCAGCGAATAATGGTCCCTCAAGCGCGAATAAATCGTTGCAGCAACCGCTTCAATGTAGGTATGGGAGGTCAGATTTCTGTCATCGGTCACTATAAGCAGTTTCTCTGCCTGATCTTCATTGACGACACCGGCTTTAAAAATATTTCTGAAGCATGATTTCGGGGTATCACACCGGACCCCCTCAACGATATTCAGAAACACTTTGCATGTTTTCCAGAGTGTTTCGAACGAATATTCAAAACGTTGAATTGAAGCATCACGTACAATCACGGTGTATGGTTCTTCAAGGATCTCCTTGAACGTCGCAACCGCTTTTTCGCATAATTCAATCTGAGCCCTCAGCTTTTCCATACTATGACGCCTTCTTCCAGAACTCTTCTGCGCAATGGTTCCCCGGCTTCCAACAGATCGACAACATCGACAGTATACGGCAGATTGCTCTCCTCACATTCCATACGGACCAATGACAACTCCCGATCGATGGATTCATCTGAGGCGACTGCAATATCGATATCCGACGATCGGGCATGCGTTCCTTTTGCCCTGGAGCCGAAAAGATACACCGTACAGTTTTTGTCCCGGAGATACTTTTTAAACAGCTCTATAAGGATCTGTTGATGAGAATCGGACAATCCTGTGTTTTTCAAATGGAGTTGAGCGCTTTGTTGCATGCTACAAATATAGATTAATCATGGGGCAGGTTTACAAAAGCCCTTCACAACACGAATCGGGGATAAGGGTATTATCCCGGTAATAACCCAGCTTATGGGCGGGTTTGCTTACACCGTGAAAATCGGAACCACCGGTGATTGTGAGGCCGAATGCTCGTGCGATATCCATATATTGCGGCAGTTGTGTGTCGGAAGTGTACGGTGTGTAAACCTCTATACCGCCAAGACCGGCATCGGCAAGCTGTTTTACGAATCTTTTCAGCTCTTCAGGCGCGAGCCTGCACTGGGACGGGTGGGCCAGTACAACCGTTGCGCCGGCCTCACAAAGAAGCTCGACCGCTTTATCGGGTTCCAGCCTGAATCGGTCGATATATGCAGACGCGCCCTTTGCAAGGTAGCGGTCAAACGCCTGTTGCACGGATTGAACCATTCCTTTTTCTACCATCTTCCTGGCCATGTGCGGACGGGACACCACCTCGCCACCGGCCAGCGACGAGACTTCTTCGAGCGAAATATCGCCCCCGGCTTCATTGAGCTTCCGAATAATCCGTTCATTGCGAAAATCACGGCTGTCCCTGGTCTCCTGAAGCAACTCTTCTAACGGTGCATAACCGGGTGAAACGCCATACCCGATAATATGACAATTTCCCGATTTCCATTCTGCCGAAATCTCGACCCCGGGAAAAGACGTGATTCCCTGCGCCTGTGCAGCACGAACAAAACGCTCGAGTCCTGCAGTGGTATCATGATCGGTCAAGCCGAGTGCAGTGATCTCCTGCTCCTGGGCATAATCAACAAGCTCCTCGACCGAATACGAGCCGTCCGATTCGTTTGAATGGGTATGAAGGTCAATTGGCATAGGCTATATAATTGCGGATTGCCAATTGCAGATTACGGATTGCGCATTGAAAAATCGTGCGTCGTCCTCGATTCTTGACAATCAATAACGGTGTATAATAGTAGATCAGGAAAACACCATTACTCCATCACTCCATTCTTCTCCGCTCTATCATCAATGCTCCAATATTTTCGCCTGCAGCAGTCTTTCGATAATTTCACCAACAATCTCATCGGCATTTTTAAGATCGGTTTCAACGGTAATTTCCGGATTTTCGGGTTCTTCGTACGGTGATGAAACGCCGGTAAAATCTGCAATATCACCGTCCTTCGCTTTTTGATACAGTCCTTTGGGGTCCCGTCGCTTACACACTGACAGATCGCATTTGACAAATACTTCGAAAAACCTTCCCTCCGGAATAATTGACCGCGCATAATCCCGCTGACTTCGCAACGGGGAGATAAAGGTACACAGCACAATCCGCCCGTTTTCGAAAAAGAGCCTGGCGACTTCAGCAACGCGCCTGATATTTTCGTTGCGGTCTTTTTCTGAAAATCCCAGGTCTCCACAGAGGCCATGTCGAATATTATCACCGTCAAGAAGCATTGTCTGGCATCCGGTATCAAAGAGTTTTTTCTCGAGGGTTTTTGCGACAGTTGACTTGCCTGCACCTGAATAGCCGGTAAGCCAGAGCACCACGGACTTGTGACCATTGCGCGATTCCCGTATTGCCGGCGGAATTGTCTGTCCCTGCCAGGTAACATTTGTTGAATGCCGGCGCTCACCGCTTCCCCCCTGGGAGGGCCTGATTACATTGTCGAGTTCTTTCACCGGCCCCCTGATCATCCCGGCCGCAGAAGTCAGGTTGCTGTCAGGATCGATAAGGATAAACGAGCCGGTTCCGCCGTTTACTTTATATGAATCAAAGAAGAGCGGTTGTGACGTCGTTATCTCCACGCGCGCGATTTCATTGAGATTGAGCGTATCAGCCTGCTCACGGTGCAATGTGTTTACATCAATCCGGTAATGCATTTTCGACACATACGCCTTGACAGTACGTGACATTTGTTTGACAAAATACTGTGTTTTCTGCGAAAACGGCTTCTCATCCATCCAGCAGAGAATAGCTTCAAACCGGTTGCTGACATGAGGGATGTTGTTCTTCCGGACAATCATATCTCCCCTGCTGACATCGATTTCATCAGCCAGCGTCAGCACAACCGACTGAGATGCAAACGCTTCTTTCAAGTCTCCGTCCCAGGTAGTAATGCTTTTTACTGTTGAGGTTTTTCCTGACGGCAGTGCAACGATTTCTTCACCCGGAGAAATGGTTCCCGACACGACCCGTCCGGCATACCCTCTGAAATCAAGATGCGGCCGGATAACATATTGTACCGGAAACCTGAAATCGATCAGGTTTTTATCGGCCATGACATGAACATTTTCCAGATAGTGCAGCAGTGTAAAACCGTTATACCACGGCATAGCAGGACTCCGCTCGACAACATTGTCTCCTTTCAGAGCAGACACGGGGATAAAGGTAATATCGTGTATATCAAGTTTCTGCGAAAACTGCTTGTACTCTTCCACGATTTCATCATAAGCATCTTGCGAATAATCGACCAGGTCCATTTTATTGACTGCCACTATCATATGGGGAATCTGAAGAAGTGAGACGAGAAAGCCATGGCGTTTTGACTGGGTCATAACTCCATTACGCGCGTCAATAAGTATGATCGCCAGCTCAGCAGTTGACGCTCCCGTGACCATATTCCGAGTATACTGCTCATGGCCGGGCGTATCGGCAATTATGAATTTCCGGTTGGGCGTTTCAAAATACCGGTACGCGACGTCGATAGTGATCCCCTGTTCCCGCTCTGCAGAGAGTCCGTCAAGCAACAATGCAAGATCCACTTCACTCTGCCCGCGTTTTTTCGAGGTTTTCTCAACCGCGCTGAATTGGTCCTCAAATATGGCCTTTGTTTCAAACAGCAAGCGCCCGATCAGCGTCGAC
>WJKA01000298.1 GCA_014729375.1 Chitinivibrionales bacterium | reverse complement strand
TTCTACGGGTAGCATCTCAAATGAGTTCAGATAATTATCATCAAGAAAACGCAGCGTTTTTTCCGAGGGAAGGTTACCGTAAAGAAATATAAAAGAGTTTGATGGATGATAAAAACGCGAGTGAAATTCGCGCCATTGTTCAACAGTAAGGTCGGTGATGTGTTCGGGTTCGCCGCCACTCTCCCATGCATATGTCGTATCGGGAAGGAGCTCCGACATGGTTTTGCGGTGAACATGGCTCGAAAAATCGGAAAAAACACCTTTCATCTCATTGTAAACAATACCTTTTATGTCAACCGGGCCGCCGGGATCGGTAACATCAAAATGCCAGCCTTCCTGAAGAAACGTTGTTTCAGTGAGAAGCGGATGAAATACTGCATCACAGTATACATCAATAAGATTGTAAAAATCTTTCTCTACCTGGGATGATACCGGGTAGACGGTTTTATCGGGATACGTGAGTGCGTTGAGAAATGTCTGCAGCGAACCTTTTAGAAGCTCCTGAAAGGGGTCCTTGACCGGAAATTTTTCCGATCCGCCTAAAACCGAATGTTCGAGAATATGCGGTACGCCGGTGCTGTCGGAAACCGGGGTGCGGAATGCAATGCAGAACAGATTATTTGGATCATCATTGAAAAGGTGAACCAGCCGCGCTTTTGTTTTCCGGTGAGTGAATACCGCCGCTTCAGAGCGCAATTCCGGTATCTGCTCTATCCGCATGACTTCGAATCCGGAAATAACCTGACCCACCGAGAGTCCCTGACCGATCATTGTGTCTCCTTGATTTGAAAAATTGCCTCAATTGTGTCTTTTATTTCAGGAACGCGTATTTTCTAATGAACGCCATTGTTTCCGTTTCATTTCAAAAGGGTTAAAATACTATGGAGCCAGTCATTCTCGCCTGTTTGGTTGTTTGTATTATCCTGATGGTAATTCTACTTGTTCGAAAACAGCCCGGGAAAGACCTGTCAAGTCAGTTCGATGCGCAATTGAATGAAAAATTTCTTGCGTTTCAGAATGATCTTAATAAATCTCTGACAAGTACCAGGGAAGAGGTAGTCCGTTCCAAAGATATGATTTCCGATCATGCGCTGAAAACGCTGCAGACTATCAAGGACATGGGGGGCACGATTCACAAGATTGTACAGCAGCAGGAAGATGCACAGAAGCTGGGAAAATCGCTCAAGGACCTGCTGACAGCGCCGAAACTGCGCGGCAATTACGGTGAAACCATCCTTGAAGAGATGTTCGAGCGGGTCCTTCCACGAGGTATCTGGCACAAGCAGTACCTTATCGACGGCCGCGAGCGGGTTGATGCAGTCATTCAGTATCGTGACGTGATAATTCCTGTCGATGCCAAATTTCCACGGGATGATTATCAGCGATATCTCACTGCCGGGACCGCTGAAGACAAGAGCAGATGCTGGAAGGACTATGAAAATGCAGTCCGGATCCAGATACGAAGCATTCGCGATAAATATATCAAGCCGGAAAAAGGCACATCAGATTTTGCACTGATGTTTATTCCGTCGGAGTCCATTTACTATGAAACCATTGCAGAGAAAAATTATCTCGGGGACAGCTCAAAGATTTACGAGTATGCACAAAATAACAATGTTCTGCCCGTGAGTCCGAATACGTTTTATGCATTTTTGCAGATTATCATATACGGTATCAGGAATGTTGAAATAATAAAAAGTGCCAGAAAACTGCAAAATCAACTGAAGCAGGTACAGCGGTCTTTTGACGGTTTTTACAAGAAATACGAAGAGATTGGCAAATGCCTGACAAAGGCATCGGAAGCCTACCGGATCGGCGATGATCATATTGTGCGATATAAAACCCGCCTTGATGATGCCGTTAACCTTGAGGTCCGGAAGGATACGGATGGCAGGCTGGCCGGGGCCGACGATTGAGCCGTGCATGAATCTTCTTGTTCTTTTCGAGGATGACTTTATCGATACCGCCCGGGTTCGTATCAGCGGTTCCCGCGCGCGTCATGCTCTGACGGCTGCTGGCGCCACGGCCGGCAATACAATCCGGACGGGCATTTTAAACGGGAATACCGGTACGGGGCGTGTCGTGCGTATCGAGCGGGAAACGGTGGAATTGCAAGTTAACCTGTGCGACCCGCCGCCGCCGCCGCTTTCCTGCACCCTCATTCTTGCCCTGCCCCGTCCAAAAGCGTTGAGGAGAATTTTGTTGTGCGCGGCCACAATGGGAATTAAAAAAATTATCATTATCGGGTGCCGTCATGTTGAGAAAAGCTACTGGTCGAGCCCGGTACTCAAAGAGGAGAATCTGCATCACTCCCTGTTGCTGGGTCTTGAACAGGCCCGGGATACGATTATACCGGAAATTATCGTCCGGCGCTTATTCAAGCCGTTTATTGAAGATGAAGCGGGTGATGTTGCAAAGGGCACGACAGCCTTGGCAGCTCATCCAGGTGCACAGGCTCCGTGCCCGCGTGCATGTTCGGGCCCGGTAACACTGGCGATCGGCCCTGAAAGAGGTTTTATCCCCTATGAACTGGGCAAGCTTGAGGAGGCGGGATTCTCACCTGTTTCGCTGGGGAAGAGGGTCCTCCGGGTTGAACACGCGGTTCCGGCAATTCTGGGACGGCTGTTTTAGAGAACGGGTATTTGTGCACTCCTCCCGGCGCAAGTAATGCTTTCAGGAAGCGGCTTCGATCTCTTTTTGAACGCTGTAGTAGAATTCCTTGTCCTTTGCATGTGTCAGCATCCCGGCGACCTCTTCTTTTTTAACCCACCGGGCCTCAGGATTATGCGGGTCCACAGGCTCAAGGTGCATCTGACGCGAAAAAAAGAGATGCATCATGATAGTTTTCAGCTCCGAGGTATCTTCACCCCCGCCCCTGGCGATTTTAAACCGGTCGTAGCTGCCGAGATATTTGATATGCTGCAAATCGGTGACGCCGCTTTCCTCTTGTATTTCACGAATAGCCGCAGAAAGCGGCTCTTCATCGGTTTTGATATGTCCCTTTGGTAATGACCACGAATCGCGGTTCTGGTTTACTACCAGAACATTTCCTTTATTGTTTACAACAATTCCGCCGGCGCTTCTTGTATGCTTCGGCATTAGCAATTCCTTGCCGTGAGTGTGCCTGTTCAATGTGTTTCCGGGCATGTGCCGGTATTTATGCCGGGCCCCGTTCCATCGGTGCCGGGAACTTCCCCGGGTTCCGGAGCGCGGAGCAGCGTGGTGCCGTGATTTAATTGGAGTCGGTCTGCTGCGAAAGCTCGTTGATTTCATCGCGCAGGCGTGCAGCGTCTTCGTACCGCTCTTCGTTTATTGCTTTGTCAAGATCCTGTTTCAGGCGATCCATTTTTGAAAGCTTCGGCTTTTCCGTTCCTTTACCTGAAGAGCTTTTCTCCACGTTTTCTTCGGTGATTACTTCTGAAGCTTCATCCATGACTTTTTCTTCAACATACACCGGTGCGGAAAATCGAAGTGCCAGTGCAATAGCGTCGCTCGGCCGGGAATCGATTTCAAGCGAATTTCCTTTCTGTTCAAGTACCAGCTTGCCGAAAAAGGTATTGTCGATCAAGTCGCACACCTCAACGCGGATTAATTTGCAGTCGACCTGGTCAAGAACATTTTTGAAAAGGTCATGGGTAAGAGGGCGGGGGAACTTTTCGTTGTTAAGCTGGCCTGCAATTGAACGCGCTTCGAGAATCCCCACAAAAATCGGCAGCGTTCGTTCGCCTTTTTGTTCTTTCAGAAAAATAACGAAGCCGTTATTCGAGAATGCAACGGTGTTTACTTCAACGGCAATCATAAATATCT
>WJKA01000297.1 GCA_014729375.1 Chitinivibrionales bacterium | reverse complement strand
TAGTAGCGAAGGTCATGTTCGTGTTGACGGGATATCGGAAGCCGGTGGTCGATTTCCGGGCTTTGCTGAATCTTTTCTTTTGTTAATCCGAGATTTAACGCGATCATTTCAATTCCCCGGATTTCAGCGGTGGAAATCAGTACTTTGCGGCCGGGAAGGAGCGTGCCGGTGTCCATTACCAGGTACCGGATTTTCCACGATCGATCGTCAAAATAGCAGTCCACAGTTTTCCCGAGCGGGCCGTCCTGTGCATTGACCAGCAATGATAAAATATGATTGATACTGTAAAGCATACAGACTCCCTTGTTGAAGATTAATCACCTTTTGAAAAAGCAAATACCAAGCCAACGGGCGTTTGCGTCCTGCGCACCGGCTGCATTTCATAATGGTTCCCGAATATGACAATATGTTTCCCGTTTTTCGGAATTATTATGTCGCTCATTGAAGAACAGGTGCCGGAGGGACGCTTTTTCTGGTTCGATGTTTGCTTTATTAATCAGTATCAGTACTCCGCTACTCCGTTTAAATTGATGGAACTCAATTTTTTAACAGGTACTGATTATTCACCATAAACGAAAGGGGCCGGACAAAGATGGCTATTGATGAAAAAAAATGTACGCCGTGTGAAAAAGGGACGTCACCGCTCAATGACGGCGAAGAGGACAGGCTGATGAATGAGATTCATGGATGGGACCTTGATCGCAAAGGAACACATCGGCTGGAAAAAGCATATTCGTTTGACGGATTTGATGAAGCTGTTGACTTTGTCAACAGAGTTGCCGATATAGCCAGAGAAGAACACCATCATCCGGACATGTGCATCTCGTACAGTAAGGTGAAGATTGACCTGTCGACTCACAAAATTGACGGCCTGTCGGAGAATGATTTCATAATGGCGTCAAAAATAGACAAACTGCGAGCAGAGCCGGTTACAGCCGGGTGATACTGTATTCTGATTGCTTTTCGGGTAACACCGTCGCAGCTACGTAACACAAAAGAATCGTACTTACCCGAGTGCGCCGGAGCAGATTGCGGGAAGGACAGGTGTTTTCCTGCCGGAGTACATTTTTTGATTCATGCCGGATGAGCCTGTCCCGGTCAGGCGGACCGGACGGTGAACTGCACGTGTAATGCTTTTTCGATGAAAGAATCCTGTATGGGAAGTTATGAAAAGAAATCTGGGAACAGGCATGATCAGGAGAAACGAAAATGTGAACTTGTACAGCGGTACGGCCCGGAAGAAGCAAAGACTATCTTAAAAAAAGAGCAGGCAGAAGGAGTTTCGAAGTTTCATCAGCCTCCGGAATCGCTCCCCACGCCGTCGGAGGTAGAAGAGTGCATGGAAGACCCGGGTAAACCCGAACGCGAGCGTGCACAGGGGGTAGAACCGCGCGCGGCCGATGAAAAAACCGGGCAAATCGAGAAATCGGCCAGAAAAGCTAAAAAAAGAAAGAACAGCGACAATCAATAAATATTCACACAGGGTGCGAAACGGGGTATTTACATCTCCCGGCTTCTTATTTGAATATTTCCAGACATTGTTTTTCCAGGGTCTTTATCATTGAAAGCTCGCGGGTGTAAACTTCTTCGCAGCTTTTTTCCGTTTCAGATTCAAGCCCGTATGTGTTGGTGTTTCCGCAAACATTTATTGTATCGATCAGGAGCACGGGATGAGTATATAAATCGTCTTTGCCCAGCGGTCTGGTTATCGTACCGTGGACCATGCCGGCGAGAGTGATTGTTTCTCCGTGACCAACACGATCGCGATCGAGTTTTTCGGTGCAGATCCCGATAAATCTTCCCTGAGAATATTTATCTTCAACCGGCATCCCTATTTTGGCACGGGGAACCTGCCGGACCAGTATCTGGGTACATCCCATTGTACGCGTGATTTTAATAATTGTTCCTCCCCATTTTACATGCGTCCCGATAAATTCCTGTGTATTGTGAAGGACTTCTTTAAATGAGGGTTTCCCGGGAATCCGGTCGACCGTTTCTTTGCTTGTTTCTTCTGATGTTCCTGCACAGCCGGAGATAAAGAGCAAAATCAGTGCAATCCACGCTGATATCCATGCTGTTGCAATAATTGTTGCCGCTTTCCGAAACTGCCGGCCTCTTCTGGAATACCCATGAAGGGGTTTTCTGTTTTTTTGCATACTGAACTCCTTTTTCTCAACAAGAATATTGCGAATAACATGCCAATACTGTAATTGCACATGCATGTCCGGCTATGCATAATCCCGAAATTTGAGAAAAATAGGCAATTATCGTGTGACAATGTTCTCATCCGAGATTTTTCACCCGTTCTGCTTCGCAGGGTGTTTAATACGTTCAATTGTATCCAATTGCATGTTAAACAGGCAGGGTATTTCTCCGTTCGAATCTTTTTTATCAGCGGCGGCGGCAGTAGTCTTGAGATGTAAAGATGATGTCTTTCATTTCCGGTTTTCAATTGCGGAATTGACAAAGTATCCTGTTTACAGGCCCAGTGCTGAAGATTCTGCGATTTTGACATTTTTACCGGCCAACTCTTTCCGCAATTGATCATCGCCGTCCGGGTTGACAGACCGGCTGAGGTTCCAGAGAAGTATTGTGGTAAAGCCTTCATCAGCGGCGTCCTCGGCAGTCCACCTGACACAGACATCCCGGGCAAGACCGCATACAAATATGGTGGTAATGGAGCGGTCGTGAAAGTAGCCGGCAAGACCTGTTTTCGGACGGGAACCGTCGGGGGCCCGGTTGTTGCGGAAACCACTGTATGAATCCACCCCGGGGTCTTCGCCCTTTCGCACAAACGCAAGGACACGGTCCCAGGGAAGATCCGGATGCATCATCGCTCCAGCGGTCCCCTGAACGCAATGATCAGGCCATAAAATCTGTTCTTTACCGTATAATTGAATGGTTTCAAGCGGCTTTTTCCCCTCATGATGTGAGGCAAATGAGATATGTCCGGAAGGATGCCAGTCCTGAGTGGCTGCTATGACACCAAACCGTTCGGATTCCATGATCGTGCGTACAGGGGAAAGGATCTGATCGCCGGTTGGCACCCCCAGCGGCCCCCCCGGAATGAAATCCGGTTGCATGTCAACAACCAGGAGAGCAGAGTGCTGCTTATCGAACTGAATGCCGGCTGATTTCATGAAAACCTCCTTTTTGCCTTTTGTTTACTGAACAGTATTATCCGTAAAAGAACGCGGACTGCATGAATACAACATAAGCCTGCCCCGTACATAGGTACGGGGATTCAGGGACGGAGTGACAGGAATGAAACAAGCCTGTGGAAACATATTCGTATTTGCGATACAAGACACTAGCAGCTCCCGGAATTTACTTTCGCAGGATATCTAAATCTAGGTCAATCCCTGTTCATCATAATACGCGTATAGTTGCTGTTCGTAACTGTTAAGCGAAATATTTTCATCAAACGGCGGAGAGTGCATCAATTCATCCCTGGACAAATCGAGCTCTATTTCTGCGGTTGCAGAACGGAAATTCCTGATATGTCCGACAGGCAGCAGGACCGTCGACCCCCGGCTTCCCTGCGCGGGAATGACTTCAAGATACCGGAGCAACCAGTCCGCATTGTCAAATAAAATATTACTGCAGGAAAAGCGCTGCTCGTCGCTGGTTATCAGCGTGTATTCATTCAATCGTTTCATGCTGTGGATCGAGGATGAATACGATCGTTCTTCAGTGGATTCGGAAAATTCCAGCTCTTTCATTTCATCATCATCCGGCTCGCCCGATGCAAGCTTCTGCGCAGCCTCGTAATCCCCTTCATCATAGGAATATGCATCGGGCGCTTCCCGCTCCCGGTCTGCGGGTCGAGCGCCGTTTTCATAGGGAATTCCAGGACCGGGCATACCCTTTGTCCGGGGCGTGTCCAGAAATGAAACCTGCCCCCAGTACACCGGCCATTCGTAATATCGATGAAGTGCCATCTCGTATTCTCTGGTGATCGGCAGATCGACATTGACTTCAGGGCTGTTGTATACTTTTTCTTCGGGTAATGATATTTTCACAATCCCGCATGCGTCGCCGGTATCTTCCAGGGCTACTGTTGAAATCAGCACATCCCGTGCTTCAATCGGCTCTTCAATGTGGATCGCCGCATAACGGATATGAAGTTCTTCTTCGTCAAAATACAGGTCTGTGACGGTCCCCATATCGCCGTCATTGCAGCGCGCGACCGAATCGTACACATCAGACGCCCATCGCATCATATCAATTACCTCCGTTCGGCTTCCGGTTGCTGTTCTATGATACTTTTATCTCCTTTGCATTCTGCCATAATCCATGGACATTGCAATAGCCTGCTGCAAAGATTGTTCCCGGTTTTGCGGTTTTGAAATTAACAACAGCTTCATGATGAGTATAGACGCCGCTGGTATCGGGGCCTTCAGCCGATGCACCGTGTGCTGAAAAGCTGACCTTGCCGATTTCACAGGGAAATCCCGCGCCGTCAGGATGAAAGTAGACCGCGATCCAGGCTATATGATGTGCTGTTTTGTTCGGATGTGCTACTTCCTTGCCGATAGTAACTGTTACGGAAACAGGCTCATTCTTTTTTGCACTCTCAGGCGCTTCAATTACCGGAACATGTTTTTCGGATTTCCAGTCCGCTGTTTGAAAAAGGCCTGCAAGGGATTCCATCAATACCTCCGGGAAAATGGTAATAAGTTGCACACTATAAAAAATCGAAAAAAATAACGCAAGTATTATGCCATACACATGAATATGGAAATACGCCTTTTTATGCCTCTCGTTTCGCAAATCCGGGAACGGTTGGTATACATTTGATAAAAACCGCGGCCGCCCTTTTGATGAAACACCGCCGTGTGTGCCGGACACAGTACTTTCTGATAATCGTTCATATACTGCCCCACCCCTGATTATGCGCAGCTATGTGGATTTTTCGCAACAACTGAAAAGGCCTGCCGGCATACCGCAATTACATGGCTCCGGTTGTCTCACCTGCGGACATGGTGTCGTCAATGCCGGATATTTCCGGGGTTTCCTGGGCCGTAGCGAAAAGCGCCCTCCCGTTTTCGCGCTCGTCAATCCAACCGTAAATATCGGCAAGCGAAAAAGGTTTCTGCAATATCGCGCACCCCAGCCGTTTTGCCATCATAAGCAAATACCCGTCCCAGTACGCTGAAATCATTGCAATATGCGGTATGCGGCAGCCACGCTCCCTGAGTTTCTGTACAAAAGCGACCCCGTCGATCCCTCCCATCCTGATATCGGTGATCAGTATATCGGTACATAACCTGCCGGGCGTGCAGAGGCAGATGTCGGAATGATATATATCACTCTCAGCAGGATCGGTATAGATAAATACGGTGTACCCCCGCTTTTCAAATATTTTTTTCAGCAATTGAAGAACCACCGTTTCATTGTCGAAAATGCGAACGAGTTTTTTCATATCCGGTAAAATCCTTACGAATAAATTTGAACCGTGTCCTGCCGGCGTGGGGTAGAATCCAGGTATTCGCAATTCAGGAAACTATCCGCATACATATCATTTTATCTCCCACACCGCTGACTGGTGTCTTCCGAAGTTCTGTTTTGCGGTCCCCTGCGGGACCTGGAAATAATTTGAATGGTGCAGCCACTCAGGCATGAATAAATCAAATACGATAAAAAAAGCAAATATTGTGCCGGATGTTTTTGTAACTCCGGTAATTTTAATCTATTAGAGCTGGTTTCATAATTATGTCCCCAATGGATCCGGGTATCAAAGCATGGCATGTTTTTTTGGAGTATAGTATTTGAAAATTTTGTATGTGCAATTTCTCACTCCACACGCAAGAGGAAGACAATATGTTTCGTCTATGGTCGGCAACCATATTTGTGGGGATTCTCTGGACTGGTTTGTGTGTGCAGGGCATTCCAAATCCCGGCTTTGAAAACTGGACCGTGCGAACCTATGAAGAGCCACGCCCTTATGTCATATTCAACCGGCTAAGCATGCCTGAATATGGGGTGGCAGTAGTTACAAAAACCACTGATGCTTATGAAGGTTCGTATGCAATAAAACTGCAGACTGATAAGCTTGACGGTGATACTGTTACTGGTATGGTAAGTATCGGGAATTTCGGTGAGGGCCCCGGAACAGATCCGGGGTTCATCGGGATGATATTTCGCAGCATTGTGAGGCCCCCGGAACAGGGTTACATTTATCTGAAATAGTATTGCCGGTGTAATGGTACCTGATACAAATTGACTTTCCTCGATTTTGAACCAGTGTCCGTCTTGGCAGGGCTTAAGCCTTCGTCTTCAACGTAAGCCTGTGCAGAGAACGTCGGCTTCACTACCCGGCTCTGCAAGTCGGCATGACAGGATGGAGTAGTTAGGTTATGTGCCTGACCGTATCGTCAGTTCGTTGGTAAGATCGACGACTCCTCTGGCATATTTTGCCGCGGTGTGTGCGGCACTGTATGTTGCCCAGGAATCTACCGATCCAGACAAGGTTACCCTGCCGCCGTCAACTTCGATTCCAATTTTTGACAAGTCGATATCCGCTGTGCGGGCAATGGCGTTCTGTATGGACCGGGCGATTTCCCTGTCAAGCGGCGTGTGTGTCGGAACAACACTCAATTCGTTGATAACGCGGCGTACGCCCCCGACTTCAAAGGCGATTTCCTCGGCGCGCAGCTTTTTCCAGTACGAATCAGCGCTGCCGGTCAGAGTGACCATGTTGCCGGACACGCTCACCTCAATAGAATCTTCATCAAAATCAGGATACAGCGACAGGACAGAAGTGATCGCTTTTTCGAGTGCTTCCCCGCTTCGTTGCGGCCCTTTGCCCACCGGCGCTTCAACCGCGACCTGGTTGTAAATCATCCCCACTCCCGAAACGCGAAGCGCATCCTCGCCGGCGGCCTGCTTGACCATGTATGACGGCGCTGTGCCGGTCAGCGTTACTCTGTGGTCTTCGTCAACCTCCACATTGATGTCCGCGCTCTCAATGCGACTGTCCCATAAAAGATGCTCGATAATGTTTTTGCGAATGTCGCCGCTGTTTTGCATAATAAGGTGCTCCTTGCGCTCACAATGCATTTTTCGCTTCTTCTTCCTGAAAGTAACATTTCAATGATCTGTAAAAATGCAAATTTGATGCCAGACGGGTGATTGCTGATAAAGGTCTGGCATTGAATTTGCACTTTTTAAATTGACAAATAATTCAACCATACATGTTTTAAGCGATAAAGGAGCATTGTCATGTTCGGTATACGGAAGAAAAAGGCGTCTACCGTGATTGCTCACCGGATACCACTGAACGGGGGAGGGTTTCTGAACGGTAAATTCGCATTTTTGCGAAAAAACGCTGTCAAATTCAGGAATCGGTATCCAGTACTTTTCCTGTCTGCGGGTATTGCAGGCGCGCGGGTTCTGGCCGATCTGCTGGTTGCATTTTTTGCAGGAATCAGCAGGCTGACTCTGGCAGCGGCCGTGTATCTTGCCTCAGCAAAGAAAAGAACTGGATAGATGAGACTTCGCGGAATGAATCCGATGCAAGAGCAGAATGCCCGGCGGGAAAAACTGCTTGTGTATATGTTCGTATCCGCTCTGACCGGTGCGATGTATATGGTTT
>WJKA01000296.1 GCA_014729375.1 Chitinivibrionales bacterium | reverse complement strand
TCTAATATACTATTTATCCGGCCGTGCCGGGGGTATCGATGGTTGAACTGTACGAAATATATTTTACAATTTGAACATGAGCATGTCTAATACTATGATTATACTGCACTGCAAAAGGCAAAGAATTCATCTGGGCGGATTATTTATGGAGACAAAGCAATGATTATCGTGACCGGTGGAGCGGGTTTTATCGGAAGTGCGTGTGTCTGGGCTCTTAATAGACGAGGACGGAATGATATAATAATTGTTGATCGCCTGGACACGAGCGGAAAATGGAGAAATCTTGTCGGCTTGAAATTTCAGGACTATTTCGATAAGGATTAGTTTATTACGCGCCTTGAAACCGGATTTTTCGGAGAACAGGCTGTTTCCGCAATACTACACATGGGAGCATGCTCTTCGACCACCGAAACAGACGCTGGCTATCTGATGCGGAACAATTACCGGTATACGATGAAACTTACTGAATGGAAAATCCGGTATCCGCATGTCCGGCTGATATATGCTTCATCCGCGGCAACATACGGCGATGGAAGCAGGGGGTATTCCGATTCGCATGACAAGCTCGAAAGCCTGCATCCTTTGAATATGTATGGATATTCCAAACACCTTTTCGATCTTCAGGCGCTGCGCAGAGGATGGTTGTCCGAAATCGCCGGCTTGAAATATTTCAACGTGTTCGGTCCGAATGAAAGGCATAAGGGAGATATGCGGAGTGTTATTTGTAAAGCATACTCCCGGGTGTGCGATGAAGGGAAGATTGCTCTGTTTCAATCATACAACAGTGCGTATAAACACGGAGAACAACAGCGGGATTTCGTTTACATAAAGGATGCAGTGGAAATGACGCTGTTTTTTCTTGATAATCCTTCGGCGAACGGGATATTCAATATAGGTACGGGAAAACCCAGAACATGGAATGATGTTGCTGCGGCAATGTTTGCCGCAATCAACAAAGAACCGGATATAGAATATATACCCATGCCCGGGCCATTACGGGACAAATATCAATACTACACCCGGTCCGATCCGGCAAAGCTGCACCGGAGCGGCTGTGTTCATGAATGCATGTCGCTTGAAGATTCTGTCCGGGATTATGTGTGTAACTATCTGGCCGGGGATGTCTGTCTTTCAACTATTGAATAATCAGGGGGCCGGAACGTGAATTTGATCTCCGCCACTTATTCGCCTGACGGATTGAAGGCATTTCTGTTTGTTTCCGAAGAACTGTGCGATGATTATCCGCTGGTGGAGGAACTGAAAAACTGTTGCACGGAAAAGGGTATTGTATTCGGGATCGATGAAAAAGTACTCAAGGCGATGACGGTTAAGAGGGTATGTAACAAACGGATTGAAGTTGCCCGTGGAGTGCCGCCCGAGTCCGGCAAAGATGCGCGTTGTGAATTGCTTTTCGAATTTTCCTCGGCAGGAAAACCCAGAGAGCTTGAAGATGGCCGTGTCGACCATAAAGACCTTCAGAATATAGTCAATGTAAAAAAAGACGCTCCTCTTGCGCGGCGGATCCCTCCGGTGCCAGGAAAATCGGGCACATCGGTACTGGGAAAGGAAATCCCCCCACCGCCTTCAAAGGATGTTGTCTTGAAGGGAGGAAAGGGAACGGTTATATCGCAGGATGACGGCAACCTGCTGGTGGCTGCTATTGACGGAGGAGTATCCGTGCTCAGGGGCGGTACAATTGAAGTCCGTAATGAGAAAGTGATTCCGTCCAATGTAGACTATTCGACGGGGAATGTGAAATTTGCCGGAAACCTGATTATACGAGGGACAGTCCGGGCAGGATTTTCGGCGGAAGCCCAGGGTGATATTACCGTGGAACGGAATGTCGAGGACGCTGTGGTCTCCTGCAGGGGGGATATGGAAATCATGGGGGGTGCGGTCGGATCCAATAAAGGTATTTTAAAAAGTGGAAGCATGGTCAAAGCCAGACATATTGAGCATTTTGTCGTGGAATCCGGCGGTGATATTGTCGTTGCCGAGGATGCAATACATTCGAAATTATCTGCAGAGAACACTATAACGGCAAAAAGTCTGGTCGGCGGCTCAATTTTTGCGGGGGTCGGTATCGATGTTTCGACCATAGGTGCCTCGTCTGAAACAAAAACAACAGTCCGTATCGGTGGGGCCGGTGAATTGATCAAACAGAAGTATACCCTGCTTCGTCACCTGGCGAAATTATCGGAGCGCACCGGGCTTGCTGCGGAACTGATGTATAAAGTTGTTAACGAATCCATGGATGAAAACGGTACGCTTCCCCGGGCTGCAATTGAACGTCTTAACACCTTGAAAAATAAAAAGAAAGAATGTAAGATAAAATGTAATACACTGCAGGAACAGATATGTAATCTGGATTCGCGAATTGAAGCGTTTCCGCGTCCGTATATTAAAAGCAGGAAAATATTTCCCGGTACTGTTATTCAATTCGGGGATTACGAGAAGATTATCAAGAAAGAACGCACAAATGTATATGTGACCGTTGAGGAAGATACTATTGTTTTTAATTGACTGCAATACCGTGACTGCAACGGGGGCGCATACTGGGGTCCCCGCTGAAACTGGCACTTGTAAACGAAGGAGCGTGTAGTGTGACTTTAGCAAAGATGAAGCTGGTGTTGGCCGGTATGGTGGTATTGTTGCTGCTTCCGCTTGTTTCCGGGACGATGTTCGCTGAAGAAGCCGCTGATTATATTCATTACAGACTGGGGATAAAGTACAAGAGGGAAAATGATTTTGAGCGCGCAATCGAGGAATTCCGGAAGGTGCTGGCGGCATATCCGGATAATTATAACGCCTATATGCATCTTGCTGAAATCCGGAAGGCCCAGAACAGACCGCGGCTTGTGATATATAATCTGAAAAAGGCGCTCGCGTATAATCCGGGCTGGGGGAAAGCGCATAAGCTGCTTGCGGCAGCGTATGAAGCAGACCGTCAGTACCAGAAAGCGATCATGGAGCTTCAATTGTACCAGCAGGCGTGTGATCCTGCCGAGCGCGACAGTATACAGACAAAGATCGATGGTCTGATTGCCCGGGTAACGGGAAAGCAAGCTCCCGGGGAGCAGCAGAAGAAGGACCCGCAACCAGCGAAGCGACCTGCCGAAAGATCTGCACAAACGAGTCGCTCCCGCAAAGCCCCCGGTACAACCCGAACCGCGAAACCATCGACAAAAGCCGAGGATGCATTTGAAAAGGGCGTTCTTTTTTACAGTCAGGAGCGATATGATGAATCTCTTGAGTTGCTGAAGGAGTGTTTGCGATATCAACCGGGTCATCCGGGCGCATATTATTACGCAGGACTTATTCGAAGGCGGCAAGGCAAAAACGGTATGGCCAAAATTAATTTCCTCAAATCGCTTTCTTATCCGGAGCTTGGCTATAATGCGCATTTTTATCTGGGAAAGATCCTTGGTGAGGAGCGAAATTTTTCCGAAGCAATCCGGCATCTTGCTGAATATATAAAGCTGACCGACTATGCTGCCGGCAAGGAAGAGGCGCGGGCGCTGATATCTCTTTACAAGAAGGCTTTGAAAGATTCGACCGAGGCCATTCCGGTTGTTGATATCAAGGGTATCGGTGAAGAGCATTTGCGGGGAGAAATAGAAAAGATAGGTCCGGAGGTTCCCTATAACCTTATTGAAGTTCGTATTGATGAGCTGCTTTCGATGGTGATCGTTGACACGTTGACTGATCCGGGGCAGGCCATGCTTGATGGATTGCGTGAGTTCAATGAGGGCCGTTTTGACGGTGCGATAAAGGAATTCAGAGATGTTCAGGTACAGTACCCGACGGCGGATGTCGCGGCGCACTGTATCTATAATACCGGTATTTGCTATTTTAAAATGGGGCTTTTTACAAATGCAAACAACCAGTTTCAGCAGATAATCGACCGTTATCCGTCGCATTCACTTGTTCCCAAAGCCAAATTCCTCAAAGGCCTCTGTTTTCTTGAAAAAGGAGAATCAGCACTCGCCGAAAAAATATTGCGGAATTTTATCCGCTCCTATCGGAACCATGCATGGGTCGGCAAGGCATACGAAAAGCTTGGTGATGCCTATGTCGACCTGGAACATCATAAAAAAGCAATCGATGCCTATGCACAAGCGGGCGCGCTTGCTGCAAATGCAAAGGACCGTGTGTACGCGTATTTTAAATCAGGCACCTGTTATTTTGAGGTAAATAATGCTTCCCGCGCGATTGCCAATTTTAAAAATGCAATTGAATCCGGGGAAAAGAAAAAGGTGTTTGAGCGCGTTCCCGATTCATATTACAAAATAGGCGATTATTATTATCAGCAGAAAGAATATAAGGAAGCGATGAAATATTATAAGCAGGCAACCAGAAAATATCCCGATTTTCAGGAAACAGCTTGGGGCCTTTTCCAGATAGGGAATATATACAAGCGCACCAGGGATTTTGAAAAAGCGATTGAAACCTATCGCGAATTGCTTAACAGGTATCCCGACGACTACTGGGCCAGGCAGGCAAAGTGGAAAATGGAAGACACGATATGGGAAAACGAATATCAGGCTATTTTGCAATAAAAGACTCCGTGTATGGATGATGCCGCTCTGATCAATGAATTGACCCGTTCGTTTACGAAACAGCTTTCGTGCTACCGGCAGCTGGAGTCGCTTGTCGGAAAAGCGCTGAGTTCGGTGGTCCTTTCACGCGGGGATCTTTCGCAGGTAATGAGCGGCATGAGCGAAAAGCAGGAGTTGCTACAGGAAATAACCGAGGAGCGGAATACTGTACGGGAGGCTGCAGAGGAGTGGCAGCACCGGAAAAAAATGCTCGCGGGTACTCCCGAGGCAGCCGGACTTGCATCGCTTTTTGAAGAGACTGAGCTGTCGATCAAGCGTTTTCTAAAGATTGAGGAGCAGCTCAAAACATATCTCGAGCATATCATTAACAAGAAGGAATCGGAACCATGACGCTTTCGCGGGGCCGGAACGGGAGCACAATGGCCGACCTGCCTCCCGAAGCGCTTAAAATGCTGCAGACGGCTTTTGCCGATTTTGAAGAACGGGCCGAGAAGCTGAGTAATGCGTATGCGGCGATGCAGGAGGATTTCCGGAAAATAAATATTGAACTTGACAAAAAAAATGAGGAACTGGCCGCAAGCCTTGCTCGCCGGCAGGAAATCCAGACATACCTGAGCAGTATCCTTGAAAGTATGAACAACGGTGTTATCGGCATTGATATTGCCGGCACTATAACCCATTTTAACCGGGCCGCCTCGGACATAACAGGGTATGCGCAAGAGGAGGTTGTCGGGAAATCATATGCCGATTTTTTCCGAAGCAGAGACGACGGTGATCCGACACTGCTTGACACGCTATCGAGCGGCAAAGAGCTGACGCTCAATGAAAAGGTGGTCTGGGCCAGGGACGGGCACCCGGTTCCGGTTTCGTATCAGACATCGGTCCTCAGGGAAAAAGATGCCGGTTTGCTGGGCGCGGTTGAAATATTCACCGATATTTCACGCATAAAGGCCCTGGAGGAAGAAATGCAGCAGGCAAAAACAATGGCTGCTGTTGGCGAGATGGCTGCAACGGTTGCTCATGAAATCCGGAACCCGCTGGGTGCAATGGGTGTTTGGGCGGGACTGCTTGAGCGCGACCTCGGTCCCGACGACCCGCGAAAAAAGACGGTTGGCAAGATCATTGAAGGCTTGTCGCGTCTCAACCGGATCGTGTCGAACCTGCTCGTATACTGCCGTCCTGTTAAGGCGTCGCTGAGGAAAATCAATCTGAAAGAACTACTGTCCGAAATTACCGATTTTGTTGAAATAGAGATTGAGCGGCGAGGGCAACATGTCGACCTGCACAAGAACTGGTCCGCCGGCAATACAACCATGGTGAGTGCAGACCCTGAAAAACTTCAACAAGTAATTATGAACCTCTGCCTTAATGCGGTCCAGGCGATGCCAGGCGGCGGCCGGTTGACCGTTGCACTCAATGATTCTGAAAAACAGCAGGGGGATTTTATTTCATTTACGGTCAGCGATACGGGAACAGGAATAGAGGAGGATCGTCTGAACAAGATATTCGATCCTTTCCATACCACAAAAGAAAACGGTACCGGCCTCGGCCTGGCTATTGTTAAAAAAATGGTTGACTATCATTCGGGACATATCAACGTATCGAGCAGGCCTGGTGAAGGAACTGTTTTCAGCGTGTTTCTGCCGCGTACCCAATAATTGTCCGGGGAGATGACAGATGGAAAAATCGCACATTCTCGTTGTTGATGATGATTCGCTGTTCCGGGAATCAGTCGTTGAAATACTGGAAAGACAGGGATACGATCCGGTGCCCGCTTCAAATGGTGATGAAGCGATACGGCTTTTTATGAATACACCCTTCGATCTGGTTATTTCGGATATGAAAATGCCGGGAATGTCGGGTATTGAAGTTCTTGAGAAAGTCAAGGGAATCAATGCAGAGGTCCCTTTCTGTATGGTAACAGCATTTGGTGATGTTGCTACCGCTGTTGATGCGATGAAAAAAGGGGCGAATGATTATATACAGAAAACCGATACTATTATTGATGAAATGGAATTTACCGTCAAACGGCTTCTTGAATATCATTCGCTGATTAAAGAAAACAGGCGGCTGAAAAGCGTACTGAGCAGGCGATACAGCTATGTCGGTAAAAACGCGGCTGTTGAAGAAATACGGAAATTGACCGACAAGGTCGCACCGAGTCGTTCGACAGTGCTGGTTTCCGGTGAATCGGGGACCGGGAAAGAGCTTGTTGCGCGGTCTATTCATTTTTCGAGTAACCGGTGCGAAAATCAGTTTATCAAAGTAAATTGTGCCGCACTGCCGGAGGGGTTGATAGAATCAGAGCTTTTCGGCCACGAAAAAGGTGCATTTACCGGCGCGGTAAAGCAGAAAACCGGAAAATTCGAACTGGCTTCGGGCGGGACAATTCTCCTGGATGAAATCGGTGAAATGCCGGCAACCGTCCAGGTAAAACTCCTCAGAGTGCTCCAGGAAAAAGAGATAAATCGAGTTGGCGGTGATGTACCGATTTCCGTTGACGTTCGCGTTGTTGCCACAACCAACCGTGATCTTGGAAGTGATGTTGGTGATGGGCGGTTCAGAGAAGACCTTTTTTACCGGTTGAATGTTTTCCACATTTCGCTGCCACCTCTGCGGGAAAGGAAAGACGACATACCATCGCTGGTCGACCATTTTATCCAAAAATACAACGATGAAAACGGATTTAGTGTGGATGGTGTCGGGGAAAATGGAATAGAAAAGCTGAAAGCGTGGGACTGGCCGGGAAATATCCGGGAGCTGGAGAATACAATCGAGCGGGCGGTAGTGCTTACGCGTTCGGGTCTGATCGATTCTTCGCTGTTTGAGCTCAGACAGAACGCTTTTGAGAAACAATCGGATGCGGCTGATATCAGGCCGGGGCTTACAATAGCAAGTGCGGAAAAAGAGTTGATTCTCAGAACGCTGGAACATTGCGACCAGAATAGGACCAGGGCGGCGAAAATGCTGGATATATCCATCCGTACATTGCGCAACAAGCTCAAAGAGTATGCAGTTTCCGCATCCTGAATACCGGGAGCGGTTTTTTCCTTTTCACATATATGTTCTTGACTTGCCTTACTATAAACCATATTATTAAGAAGGATACGACGCTACTTTGCATGGAAACGGGGCACGTTTATCCCGGATCGTCCATAATGGTTCGAAACGGTACAGGTATATGATCGGCATAAATACCAAATCAATTATTTACAAAACAATAACGATTTACGTTTTTGTTACGATTCTTAATATAACCATTTTCAATATAATGGTGTATGAGAACCAGACAGACCTTATCCGCGACAATGCAATTCTCAGTGCGCAGCACATGGGCTCGACACTTAAGTACCGGGTTGATAATGTTATCAACAGCACGGCTGCATTGACACGGGTAAACGTAAACAAAATATTGAAAGAGGCCGCATCTCTGGGCATCCGGGACATGACAGTATTCACTGAAGGCGGAAAGGTAATAGTTGACATAAGGGATAATCGGCCGACCGGCAAGAAAGAGGCGGACGTTACCGATCTGAAAATGATAAACATGGCCATTACCAAGCGAGGGTTTGAAGACAAGCTTTTTTACCATCGCGTACACAAACGCTCAAAAACAATCGACCTGTATATTCCTTTTACATACGAAACTGATAAGATCGGTGTTGCGTTTATTACGCTTGCCATGCGCGATATTGACGAGGCGATGAGTAATCTGCTCTGGCAGTGTATTATTATTGCAATACTCATTATTGCGATTCATCTTGTATTTGCATGGTTGATATCGAAAATGATTCTTATTCCGCTGCGGAATCTCAATGAGGCAACCAAATCGATTGCGCAGGGCAAGCTGGATATCAGGGTTCCTATAGTTCGCGACGATGAAATCGGCCGTCTGGCGTCGTCGTTCAACGAAATGAGTATCGCACTCCAGCGCATGCGGGATGAGGCGAAAGGAGCAAATCCACTCAGTGGATTGCCGGGAAATGTTACCATTGCGCAATATATCGATGATTGCCTGAGCGCAGGAAAAATTATATGTGTACTGTATTGCGATCTCGATAATTTCAAGGCGTATAATGATAAATATGGGTTTACCAAGGGTGATGAGGCGATTTTATACACTCGTGACTGCCTTATGCTGGTTTCGAAGCGGAATGACATGCGGAATGTTTTTATCGGGCATGAGGGCGGTGATGATTTCGTTGTGGTTACCGAATATCAATACTGGGAAGCGTTTGCCAAAGCTTTTATTACGACATTCGATCGCGGTATTTATCAATTTTACAACAGTATGG
>WJKA01000295.1 GCA_014729375.1 Chitinivibrionales bacterium | reverse complement strand
CGTAAAATTCCCTGTTTTAGGGCCAACGCCGTTCGGCAACCTGCCGGGGCATATACAGGCACTTGTCTACGCGAAAAATGAACGGAATATTGCCATAACCGGGGAGGGTATCATTAACGGCAACGGCAACCGGGAGCTATGGGGCGAGGCTTCAAAGGATGAAACATTTCGCCCGGCACTGATCTATTTCGATGAATGCAGCAATGTTTCGATCCGCGATGTTTGTCTCCTGTATTCTCAATACTGGACGCTTCATTGCAGACACTGCACCGACATTGTGTTTTCAGGACTGAAAATAAAAACAAACCGGCAAAGAATAAACGCCGATGGAATCGATCCTGACGGGTGTACAAATGTATGTATCAGCGATTGCATTATAGAGACCGGCGATGACAGCCTTGTATTCAAGAGCACAGAAGGAAAACCGTGTGAAAATATCACTGTAAGCAATTGTATTCTGTCTTCATCCTGTCAGGCGATAAAGCTGGGCACTGAAAGCAGGGGGCCGATTCGGAATATCACGATTTCCAACTGTATTATCCGGGATTCTGAACGCGCAATCACCCTGTTTTTAAAAGATGCCGGGCCGTATGAAAACATTCTCATCACCAACATTATTGCTGAAGCACGCAATGAGCTTCCGTTTCTCATCGATATTGCCCCGCGGAACCCGGAAAAATCAGCGCCTGAAGCGATTCGCAATGTGGTGATTGACACAGTCCAATTTACCGGTCCGGGAAGAATGCTTATTGAAAGCACCCGCCTGGCGACAATCGAAAATATTGCAATCAGGAACCTCACCTGGAAAATTACCGGTGACAAACTCGATTTTTCGTGCCATAAAAAAACAGCCGGCACGGCACGGGCCGTTGAGGACCCTGAAGCAGAGAATAATCTTTCACATCCGTTTCATCTGATCGCTGTCAATGCAAACGATTTACAATGTTCACATATCCGGATAATCGATACCCGGCCCATTGAAAAAGCCGATCGCGGCATGCTGTACCTTAAAAAAATCCGCGGGGGACTTGTGGAAAACGTACAATTGAACCACATTCCCGCGAACCTTCCTGAAACGGAAATTCACGAATGCGAGAAACTGCAGATGAAATAAGGCGATCTCGGTTTGCCGGCAATATCAGTTTCGATCGCGCTCGCTGAAAACGAAATTATAGGTGGGAAGGTTTTCCGGGCGGTCGATCCCTGCCTTTATCCTGATTAATGTATCCACATTGTCATGGAAGCAATCGACAAGAGACGGATCGAACTGCTTCCCCCGTGAATCGCAGATAATATCAACCGCTACTTCAATCGGATAGGCATCTTTATGGGGCCGGGGAGAGGTAAGGACATCAAATGTGTCAACAATACCGACGATCCTGCCGATCAACGGGATTTTCGTTTTTTTAAGCCCGACCGGATACCCTGTTCCATTCCATTTTTCATGGTGGGTCAGGGCGATTTTTCGCGCCAGGTTGAGTGTTTTTGAGTCGGAATCTGCAAGCATATTGCCGCCGGTCACCGTGTGGAGTTTTACAAGTGCAAATTCATCAACAGAAAGTCGGCCGGTTTTCATGAGTATTTCATTCGGGACAGCTGCTTTGCCGATATCATGCATGGGAGCGGCAAGTTCGATTGCAGCAACATCTTCACTCGAAAAGCCGGCTATCGAGGCAAGCGCTGCACTGTATTTTCCCATACGCATGATATGCCGGCGAATACTTTTATCCATGTATTCACTGGCCACTGCAAGACGATAGACTGTCAGTGCATACGAAGAGAGCATTTCCGCGTTGCGGGCTTTGAGTGCATCAAGCTCGCCACTCACTTTCCTGAGCATTTTTTCCAGGTCCTGATTGCGGGCCTCTAACTCGTCGACCCGCTTTTGCAGTTTTTGGTAATTCCGGTAAGATGGGGAAGTGGTGCTCTTTTTTCGCAGCGCTGAAGGAGAAGATTGATAACCGGCATTTTCTGATGACCCTTTACGGCCTGCCATTAGTTCCCCGCTCGCTTGTATTTTTGCTCTTTTCTGAAATTCTACTATTGTGGCAGATCGAAATCAAGCATAAAAACAGGAATTGCTCCTTCCGCAAACATCATTTTCGGGTATTCCGGGGCTGGATTGTTCCGTGGTCGGACGTGAATATACACCCCCGGGGCTCCAGGTTATGACCTGTCGGTACAGTCCTGTCAGCAACAAACCTGCTGCAAAAATTACTCTTTCACGCCATGCCCCAAGTCTTCCGTCCCCTGAAACTTTTGCTGGTACCTGTTATATCCAGGCAAAATTCACTATGGCATTTTTGTTAAAAATTACCTATATTTGGTATGTATGATATCAACCGGGGACAAAACATGAAAAAGATTTTCCGTATCAATCCTGCTTTTGCCGGCGCTGTTGTCTGCATAAGCTCGATATATTCTGCGGCCCGGGTCCTTCCCGCCGATGCAGGAGTAATCAATGTAAAAACCGGGTACGGGGCTGTTGCGGACGGGGTCCGGGATGATACGCCGGCCCTGCAGAGTGCACTATCCGAAAATATCAACAACAGCCGGATAATTTACCTTCCTTCAGGCACCTACCGTGTAACCGACAGGATCGAATGGAAAAATTTGTCGGGTGAGCCGGGCAAGCATCTGACGCTCATGGGTGAAAGCCGCCAGAGTACAATTATCAGGCTTGATGACATGTGTCCGGGCTATGGCGATACAGCAGCACCGCGGGCAGTTATCATGACCACGGCAAATTCGCCAAATCCGCAATATAATGCTTTTGAAAATTCGGTTTTCGATCTTACGGTTGATGTCGGCACCGGCAATCCCGGCGCGATCGGCATTGAATTCCTTGCCAGCGGCCAGGGTTCGATCGAAAATGTCACCATCAGGTCACAGGATAGAAAAGGCATGAGCGGGATATCCTTTTCTCGTTCTACATCAGACAGTTACGGCGGCGGACCGGGGCCGTGCCTGACCAAAAATGTACTCATACGGGGATTTGATTACGGCATCGATCTCGATCGATGGGATTTCGGCTTGTGTGTCACTGAAATAACGGTCGAAAATCAGAATATCGCCGGTATCCGCAATGACCGGAATGTTATCCATGTCCAGAACCTTGTCAGCAGCAACACGGTACCCGCGTATAAAACATTCGGTTTGTCGTGCGGCTGGCTGACCTGTATCGGCGCGATGCTCGAGCGCGGCGATACTGCAGACTACGGTATTGCAGCAGAAAACGATTTTTATGTTCGCAATCTCAATGCAGAGAACAGCGACTATAAGGGCTGGATCAGATACCGGACACGCGATTTTGATGATGGAAAGCATGAATACCTTTCCACCCCGATTCGATATTTATACACACCTTCGGAATTTACGCACCTTCACCTGCCGATACAGCAGTTCCCCTCAACCGGGGACCCTTCGCTGGACCAGTGGGAGAGTGTTGCAGCGCACGGCGCGGTCCCGGATGACAGCAGTGATGACACTTCGCCGATACAGCAGGCCATGGATGCCGGAAAGCCGGTCGTCTATTTCCCTTCAGGGACCTACGAACTGTCATCGACAATATCGATCGGACCATCGGTACAAAAGATCATCGGTTGCGGCGTAAGGCTGGTCCCGGCTTCCGGCAACTCATTTGACTCTGCGGGAACAGTCCCTGCTTTTGATATCAGTGCTTCTGCAGGTGGGCCGCTGTACTGGGAGAACTTTGTTTTCGGAAACAATTCGGACAACACGGCCCCCGGTCTCTGGTTCAGTCATTCATCGGACCGTACGCTGGTCCTGGAGCATATCTGTCAGCTTGGCGGCACTACGTTTTACCGGAGCGCTGGTGCTGCCGGTGATGTTTTTGCTGATGACATTTTTGCATCGTTCTGGCGTTTTTCCGGACCGCAGAACATATGGGCCCGTCAGATAAGCGCGCACAGGGACGGCGTCAGGATTGTCAATGACGGGGCGCGGCTCTGGATGCTTGGTTTTTACACCCGCGGTAAAGGCACCATGATTGAAACGAAAAACAGCGGCGAAACCGAACTGCTCGGCGCATGTCATTTTATCAACGCTGACAACACGTTTGAAACAGCGTACCGTCTCAATGGTGCGGAGGCTGAGCATTCGCTGACATTCTGCACGCGGGGCTCAACCGACGGACAGTCGGGCGGAAATTATATCCTGTGGGTTGAGGAAAACCGGGGAAGCGACCTTGACGGTTATTACGAGCAATTTCTTGGATGCGGCAATATCGTTATCTGCGGTTTGTACGGCGGACGGGTCACGCCGGGAAACAGCGTGCACTATTCACCCGCGCGCTTTGCTCCGCAAACCGGCACGGCATACACCCGGCTTGTGCGGTTCAACCCGCACATACGCGCTATAGTGGTTCCTCATCAGGTACTTCGCGCCGGGTTTTTCTCGTTGCGCGGGGAAAAACTGTGGGAATACACTGCCACTGAAAACAGGCGGCCGCACCGGAGAATACGCGTGCCGTTTTCCGGGCACCCGGTTATCATGATGAAAGCGGAATATCATCGATAAAATCTGATTATTCCCTGCCGTGAGGCGGCCCTGTCATGGGGAATTTTCACTGTGCTGTGATCGCGCCCGCCACTGGAAAAATCCCATACAAGCCTTCCCGAAAGATCATAAAATTTCAGCAGCGAATATCCGGCAGGAAACGCAATTGTCCGGGAGCTGTAATCGAAAACCGGTACTGAAATGCTCCTGCACGGGCGAAGAGATCGGCTGTTTTTCGCGGTTGTAAAAGATTGTATGTCCGACGGCGGCTCTTTGTAGCCGGTATACAGCGGGAGCGTGCTTGCGTTGCCGCGCGCCAGAACGCCGCTATCGCCTTTGTACAGCTCCCGTGTCTCGCCGTCCCTGGTCTCCCGCACCAGAATTTCGTATGCAGTGTTCATATAATTCGTTTCTCCCATTACTGCAGAGAATGAGCTTTCATGATTGATGAACATCGGGCGGGTTTTCTGGAACCGGGTGGAATAGATGAACGCGCCCAGCACCTCGGTCCATCCGCCGTTTTTCGTCTCGATGACCGTGTTTCCCCGTTCGGTTTTCAGGCCGAGGACCCATAAACACCCGCCGTCATTGACAATTTTCGGACGGTCCTCGATTTCAATATCGAGCTGACGGCACCAGACATTCTGCCCGCGAAATTCCCAGAACCCGGTTACCATGTCTTCCATAAAAATATCGCCTTCACCGGTAATAACTCCCGCGCCCGATGCCAGGTCTTTCAT
>WJKA01000294.1 GCA_014729375.1 Chitinivibrionales bacterium | reverse complement strand
TATCGACAGTATCACACTTTCACTCGTGGATGATTTCGACGTTGCATCAAAATTGACTTTTGAATCCAATCTGCCGATCAAGCAAAACAGCATTGCTTTCTGTCCTTCCATGAAATCGCTTGGTATACAATGTGGAAAACGCGATCCTTTTTTCGAGTTGAAACATTTATTCAACGGTCACTCTTCTCCGGGTAAAAAAACGTTGGTCAGGCATTCATTTTTGCAGGACCGCCCGCTGATTGCACTCACAAATCTGAAGTTAAACGGTACAGCGGTTCTAGGCCCAGGGCTGCTTTTGCATGAAGTTATCCTGAAATGTATTGCCGGATCTATTCAACGAACTGTAATAAACCTTCGAACAGTGAAAACCGAGCTTTTTTCACCGGATGATATTAATTCATTTAAATGCTGCTTTTATGATCCGCAGGGATGGGGCGATGTGGGCGCGATCATGCTTTCCAGGAATTACTCGGTTATTGCCGCTGTTTTGAGAGAGCTCAGAAATACCACTCTTTTTTCAGTTTTACATGATAAGAGCCGGAATTCCGGATCGGCCTCCCCGATAAAAATTTCATTGCGCAGCTTTCTTTGAATACATCACAGTTATCCCGTCCCGGTGCATTGTTCGCCCATCTTCATGAAACAGGCCATTTGATCTGCAAACTGCTTCAAAGCGGCTATTATAAAAGAGAGCCGCAGTATTGCAGGAATTGCCTGGATTTTTTATGCTTTAAAAATTGTATCTTAACCGGTGATGTCAAAAGAGACGAGGTTATTGTTGCTGAGCGGGCACAAGGGATGAAACGGTTTAAAGAGCCGGAATTGAAACCTGAATCGATAAACGAGCTTTATAACGAGCAGGAGCGGTTACAGGAAATATTCTCAGACATGCTGGTTTGCAAGCTGGTTTTCAGCTTTGAACCGGAAAAGGATTTAAAGAATTACTTTCGCTATTTTGTTGCGACCTACTTTTTAGATCCTATCAGTACGCATTTTGAGACTGAATTGACTAATGCACAAATGTTTGAAGCATTTTTCAGGGGTTTTCTGGCAATTGATCCTGTATTGATGAATGAGGAACGCAACCGCGGCGGCAAGCTGTATAAGTCAAAAGAATATTATGAGCCCGACAGCAGGGATTGTGAAGCAGCCTGGAGGCGGTTTGTCGAATTTGTTGAGGACGCAGGACCGCTTTTTTATGATTTCCGACGGCTGTGGAAAGACGGATTAATTAAAAACCGGGAAAGTGCAAAGAAACAGTTTATCAAAGCGTTTCGCCTCAGCTACCAGCCTATGTGCTGCATGTACCATGATATCAGCCGGATATGTGAGTCAATTCTTTTGGGTAAAAATACTCGGTCGGTTGCTATCGATCCCCCGGCCGGAGATGTTAATGAAATTGTTCAAGAAATTGCCGAAGCATACAAACGGGGGAAGCCTGTTCATCGCTTACTCTATACTGATCCCCGGAGGAAACGTCATGATCGGAAATATGAGCCGGAGCGCTACGGTCATCTTGATCCGTTTTTTCTTATTCGGCACCTGTTTCGTATTCATATAAACACCGTTTTCGGCAGATTCGATACAAAAAATAAGGAAACCTGTCTTTTGCGCGATCAGTATAATGAAGGGACAATCAAAAACGGTTGTAATAATAATATTCAATTACTTGACAGAAATTATAACGGTCTTTTCTGTGCCGACTTTACTGTTCGTGCATCCTATTTCCGAAGCCGCGTTATGATCCTCAAAACATTCTGGGATTTATCAACCAACTTCCGCGCACGTGCTTTTAAAGACCTTCTGCATGCAGCCTGGCCGGAAAATACAAAAAGACCTGCCTGAGATACTATATCATCCCATGTGTCGTTGCGCGGCAATTTCTGCTAACACGCGCTGAATAGCAGTTTTTTGCACTCGCAAATTATTGATAATCCCCTGCATATAAGATATAATGAAGGCGCAAACGGTACATTGTCGCCGGGTAATTGCCGAAGCGTGTGCTGATACTTTCGGCGGACAGTAATAAAAAATTCAGAATTACCTATCGCTAAAAATAGTCATTATGACCGAACAGGAATTGAAATCGCTTAGTACAATTGAAAATTGTCACAAAGCGATCCGGTCGTTCAGAAGGGAAAACGCCAAATTATGGGAAATTATTGAATTCCTTCCGGACGCAGCTTTTGTCCTGGACGGAAATAACCGGGTAACACACTGGAACAAGGCCGCGGAAGCCATGACGGGTATTCGAAAAGAAGCTGTGCTGGGTTCTCCGGATTATTCCATACCTTTTTATAAGACACGAAGGCCCATTGTTGTGGATTTGCTTGATGCCGATGATGAAGAGATTAAAAAGAAATATGATTATGTTCGACGAAATGGAGTGGTAATCAATGCCGAGACATTCATTCCGCACTTCAACGACAATAAAGGATCCTATATCTGGATCGCAGCATCGCCTCTGTATGATTCACACGGCAGCCGCGTCGGTGCGATTGAAGTTGTACGTGACGTATCCGAGCGCAGGAGGCTTGTTGATACGCTGAAAGAAAGCGAAGGGCGATTTCAGCAACTGGCGGAAAACATAAATGAGATATTTTTTCTTCTTGATAAGAAAACAAGATCTTTCCTGTATATCAGCCCTGCAGCTCGTCAGATTCTCGGTATGCATCCAGATCAGGTTCGGGAATCGGGCAAAGATCTTGCTGCAATAATTCATCCGGACGACAGAAAAAATGTGTCATTTGCCGATCCTGAAAAGCGGTATAATGCTGCTGTCAATGAAGAATTCAGAATAATCCGTCCGGACGGGACGACCGGCTGGCTTCGCGTGCGTACATTTCTTATCAAAGATAACTGTGGTGCAACCGAGCGGGTTGCCGGAATCGCATCGGATATCACAATTTACAAAGAGGCTGAAGAAAATGCCCGACGGCATCAACAGCAGCTTATACAGGCAGATAAGATGGCAAGTCTGGGTATCCTTGTTGCCGGTGTAGCTCATGAAATCAACAATCCCAACAATTACATAACGCTCAGTATCCCGCTTCTCAGAAAAGCCTGGCAGGCGTGCATGCCGATGCTTGAGCGACAGTATGCAGAGAACAAAGTGGCAATTCTTGGTGCCGCCGGTTTTGAGTCCTTTAAAAACAATATTGAATATCTCTTAAACAGCATTGAGGACGGCTCCTCGAGAATCAAGAATATCGTATCCGATTTGAAAGAATATGCCAGAACCGACACGTCGGAGCCGGGCGCGGAGGTCGATATAAATACAGTGGTCGAAACTGCCGTGCATCTGGTGAAAAGCTATATCAAAAAGCGAACGAGTGCGTTTTCGGTCCATCTTTCGGAAAACACACCGCGCATTACCGGAAAGTTTCAGCGCCTGGAACAGGTAGTAATCAATCTTATCCAGAACGCTTGCGATTCTTTGACAGATGCATCCCGGGCGGTCGAGGTCACGACCCAAAAAGGCCCGGGCAATACCGTCGAACTCATTGTAAAGGACCAGGGCTGCGGTATTCCGGATGATATGCTGTGCAAAATAACCGATCCGTTCTTTACGACAAAAAGGGGTTCCGGAGGGACCGGGCTCGGATTATCGGTGACGGCCGGAATCGTGCGTGACCACGGCGGTAGAATCGAATACAGCTCACAATGCGGTACTGGCACTACTGTGACCGTATCTTTTCCGGAAAGGTGCGTGGAATGAGCATTTCGTGCTCGCAGGCGCCCAATCCTGAGTATCCGATTGTGCTGGTCGATGATGACCGGAATGCGCTGCATCTGATGGACATGAATTTCAGAGTGGCTGGCTTTGACAATATCATGTTGTTTGAATCCGGGAGGGAAGCACGTGAATGGATCAGTGAACATGAGTGTGATGTTATCATTCTGGACATTATCATGCCGGGAGAATCGGGCGTGGAAATACTCCAGGCCGTCAAGGCAACGCTTCCTGACGTTCCGGTGATTATGGCGACAGGAGTCAATGAGGTTGATACTGCAATAGCCTGCATGAAAACAGGTGCATTTGATTATATCGTCAAGCCACTTGAAGGTGAACGCGTTGTATCCAGCGCTAAAAATGCACTGAAGCTCCGTCAATTGCAGCGTGAGTATATTCAGTTGTCGCAGGCAATGATGGCGGATGAACTGCGCAATCCCGCGGCATTTGAACCTTTGAAAACGAAAAGCCCGCGCATTCTGGCGATATTCCGGTATATTGAAGCCGTTTCGCATACGAAATATCCGGTACTGATAACCGGTGAAACGGGCAGCGGTAAAGAACTTTTTGCCCGCGCGGTCCACGACTCGAGCGATGTGAGCGGAATGTTTGTCGCTGTCAATGTGGCGGGGCTTGACGACAACACATTTGCCGACACGCTTTTCGGTCATGTCAAGGGAGCATTTACCGGTGCGGAGGCGGAGCGGTCCGGCCTCATTGAAACGGCGACGGACGGCACACTGCTTCTTGATGAAATCGGTGACCTCAGCCCCCAGTCACAGGTAAAGCTTTTACGCGTTATTCAGGAAGAAGAATATTTTCCCATTGGCTGTGACGCTCCCCGAAAATGCTCATGCCGTCTCATAGCCGCAACAAACAGGAGTATTGATGAACTCGCCGCTTCAGATACATTCCGCAAGGACCTCTATTTCAGGCTGAGAACTCACCACATAGCGATCCCCCCTCTGCGTGAACGCAAAGAAGATATTCCCGTGCTCCTTGATTCATTTATTGAAGAGGTTGCCGCAGAACAAAATAAAAAGAAACCCTCATATCCACGTGAATTACTCGATCTTTTAGGCACCTATTCATTTCCGGGCAATGTCCGGGAGTTGCAGGCAATGGCCAGGAACGCCGTTTCAGTGCATAGCCGCGGTACATTGTCCATGGAGGCATTCAGGCAGGCAACCGGGATGAAAATTGAAGAACATACTTTGCGTCACAGTGAAGGGCCATGCGGTTCCCGCGTAACATTTCATGAAACCCTTCCAACCCTGCATGAAATTCAGGACGAGCTTATCACAGAAGCTTTGAACCGCTCGAATGGAAACCAGTCTATTGCCGCAAAACTCCTGGGCATATCCCGTCAATCGCTCAGTTATCGCTGTAAAAATATGAAACAGCACTGACCCGTGCAGAAAAACCTGACAGTACAAATATTTTGCACTATGGATAACCTGTTCAAAAAGCGGCGGTTACAGCAACATTGCCGGATTTTATTCAGAAAATTTTGCGCCCCTTCGTTGTAAAGCACCACTCGATTAATTGCATGTAAATTTCCTCTCTGCAATGACTTGCACCATCTGCAGTATCATTGGCATACCAGTTGCGGTTGAGTACAGGTATGAATAAACCATATTCCACCCCTTACCGGATTCTTGTTGCCGATGATGAAGAACAGACCAGATACTGTATCAATCTGTCGCTTCAGATGAAAGGATATGCTGTAGACTGTGTTACAGCCGGGGAAAAAGGCGGCATGAATTGCGGGAACAACGAACACATTCTACCACAATTAGAAAAAGGAGGCACTTTATGTTCAACGACATGAAGCTTGCGACTAAAATTACTCTGGGGTTCGGCGCACTGATTATTGTGGCGCTGGTGCTGGGTATTCTCGGATGGGTAAGCGTCCGGGGAATGTCGAAAAACTTTGCCTGGTCGGATGCAGGTAACGAATGTCTTACCGCTATCAATGAAACGGGCAATCTTCGCCGGGATTTCGCAATCCATGGGTTTACAATACAAGAAGGTGAGGCGGAGAATGCAGCGCAGAAATGGGCGAATTCCTATGAGGATTTCACTAAAAAACTGTCGCATCTCGGTTCCATTAAAGGGCTCAAGACCGTTTACCGGAACAAGGTTATGGATGCCCGGAAAAATGCAGAGGGGTACAAGGATGCTTTTCAACAGCAAAAGGAATCGAGGACCAGCAAGGACACGGCATTTGACGAATGGGGCAAAGTCGGTTGGGAGGTGACCGATTATTTTGATAAAATTGACAATAACAAATATGCCGCGCTTCGCAGGGATTTTGTCGAGCCGTTCCTCCTGTTGCGTGTTACAGCAGTCTATCTTCTTGCTACCGACGGCGAAGAACAGTGGAAATCATTTACAGGTCAGATACGAAAAGTACGGGCCGGCCTGGAACACTGGCGTAAAAATGCGGTGCAGACAAATGAAGTTAATGAAATATATACGAAGCTCAATGGTTACGTGGAGCGATATGAGGATGCGGGAAACCAATACTGGGCTGCAGTGGAACAGAAGAACAAAGCAGACGAGCGAATGGCTGAAGAAGCTTCGGGGATCGTTGAAATAATACACTCTGTACATCAGGGACTCGAAAATGACATGCATGCAATGGCGACCAGAACAAATACCATGGTAATCTTCATTACGGTTATTGCCCTTGTACTCGGTATTGCTCTTTCGTTTTTTATTACCCGCAGTATTGTCGGGCCGATAAATTCGGTTATCAGCAGCTTGACAGGAGGGTCCGAACAGGTCGCCTCCGCGTCCGGGCAGTTGTCGTCATCAAGCCAGCAGATGTCTGAAGGGGCGAGTGAGCAGGCATCAAGCCTTGAAGAGGTTTCCAGCAGTCTTGAAGAGATGTCATCAATGACAAAGCAGAATGCAGGCAACAGCAAACAGGCGACCACAATGGCCGGAGAGACTTCTGAATCGGCTGTCCAGGGCAAAGAAAGAATGGGACGCATGAGTGACGCTATAAACCGGATCAAGCTGTCTTCGGATGAGACAGCAAAGATTGTCAAGACAATTGATGAAATTGCCATGCAGACAAACCTGCTTGCCCTGAATGCCGCGGTTGAAGCGGCCCGTGCCGGAGAAGCCGGCCGCGGATTTGCCGTCGTTGCCGAGGAAGTGCGAAACCTGGCGCAGCGCTCCGCAGAGGCTGCAAAAAATACGGCAAACCTGATTGCTGAATCGCAAAAAAATGCAGAGGACGGCGTTGGGGCTTCAAAAGATGTCAATGACATACTTGAAGATATTACCGATAAAGTAAAGAAAGTAGACCAACTGATTGCAGAAGTTTCCGCTGCAAGTGAAGAACAGTCGCAGGGTATCGATCAGATTAACACGGCTATTGCCCAGATGGACACGGTTACCCAGCAGAACGCTGCCAATGCTGAAGAATCTGCATCGGCAAGCGAGGAATTGTCCGGCCAGGCGCAGCAACTCAATGCAATGGTTGTGGACCTTACCAGGATTGTGCAGGGCTCGACTGCAGGCATCGGTTCCGGCGGTATTTCTGCACCAAAGAAACAGAAAAACGGAGGCAGGGCACAGGAAGCAATGCCTCGGAATTTCAGCCCGCACAATACATTGATACACAAAACAGGAAAAACAGATGTATCCCCTTTGTCCCAGGCAAATACGGCTTCCCGTCATAATGGGAACGGTAACGGTTACAAGCCGGTCGAGAAACAGGCAGTTGCCGTAGACGCGGCAAAAGCCATTCCCTTTGATGACGATGACAGCGAGCTGAAGGAATTTTAAGCCGGTATCCAGGCAAAATTGAAACTGAGAATTTTTTTTGCATTTTTACTCCTCCTTATTATCAGGCGGGGGCTTCGGCCCTCGCTTTTTTTATCATGAAGGAACCGGCGTCTTTTCAGAAAAGCATACACCGGGGAGGCGGGCTACATGCATCCGGATGCAACTGCGGCCCGGTAAAAGCTCATTACAGGAACAAAGCTTGCGGCAAAGCCGATAGGTGCATTTCCGCCGGGATGGATAATTGCGTCATCATACGGATATTTCGGGCCGAACTCGCAATAGCGAAAGAAATCCCCGGTTCGTTTGGTATTGAACAAACGCATTCCGGCCTTTACGAATTTACTGTCCCCGGTGAGTTCCCACGCCGCGGCAAGCGCTTCAAGCATATGTGCAATATTCATGCGGCGCCTGAGGCTGGGGAGCTCCTTGTAAATAAAAAGACCTTCAGGCATACGGCAGGTATCGATCATATCCTCCACTGCAGATATAATCAATCCGGCGATCCGCTTGTCACCTGAAATCCGGTAATAGCGCATCAGGCTTGCAACAGCAATTGCAATCATAAATGGTATTCTTACCAGGGCATGGTCGGTATAGGGAGCGAGAAAGGCCCCGTATTTTTCATGCCATTTGAGAAACTGGTCTGCGATACAGCGGCACTGATCAAGCCAGGCTGTAGTATATGTTTCGAGGTAAAGTGCGGCAAAGCTCCGGAGAGCCCATCCGGTGTCGCGCGCACTTGCCGCACCGGGTTCACGGAGTTCTTTTCGCATTGTCATGTGCCGCAGGAGGTTTCTGCCGATACCGATTGCCGTGTCAAGCGCGCGGCGCTCGCCGGTTACATGGTAATAGTCGAGCAACCCTTCAACCCATTCATGCGACGGCTCAACCGGGCCTTCACAATGACGCACCGAATGAATTATCTGACCGTCCTGCCGAAGAGGATCGTCGCTGCACCGGCAGATATCGACATCCATCCAGTGCTCCGCTGCAACCAGCATAGTGTCCAGAAACCGTCGCTCACCAGTCCTGATATACAGCAGCATGAACGCATGAGGAATATCATATTCGTTGTTGCCCCAGATAAGCTTTCCGGCCCCCCGTCCCTGATTGGTATAGTGTGCCGCAGGACAGTCTCCCCAGTGCAGAATACCGTATGCGCGGGTATGAAGGTCTGCACTCTCAATGAAAAATTGTTCGATCTCCTGCACGGGATGATCCACGCGGATCGGATCGGGAACAACGGATTCGTGATATGCCCCGGATGGAATATGCGGCTTGTCGGGCATCTGAAACTGGAGTGTGCGGTAGTTGATATTTTCCAGTGACTCACGCGGCGCGTGAAAAAGCATCATCATCCTGTGTGTTTTGGCCATGCCGCGGTCGAGAGTGAAATCGACAATATTTTCAGGAAGGTATCCTGCGGTAATGCCCTTGCTGTCAACAGCAAAGCTTTTTGGGAAATTCTGATGCGCCTGAAAATGTGACAGGCAGACACCGCCACGCTCGGGATCGTCCCAGTCTGCCCAGAACGTACCGATGAATGTTTCCGGCGCATGCTCGATATTAACATTGATAATTTTGTCTTGATCGATCAGCGCGTCAACAGGCGTCCCGTTATCGTGGGATACTATGGTGGTTTTATAGGAATGAAGGTTTGACAGGCCGGTTGCTGTTCGAATGTTTTGCAGGGTTTTCGTATCCGGCTTGAGTGCAAAGTCCATGCTGTTCAGGGTGATTTGGCGGGATTTTTCAAGATGGACAATTTGATAATCGAGCCTGATCCAGGGTTTTCCGGCCCACGCATAGATTCGCGCAACAAAATCAAGCAGGGAACTGTTCCGGAAGTTGCAATGCCTGCCGCATGCTTCAACCACCGCGCGAACAGGCCCATTTTCAATAATCTTCCATCCCTCTCCGCCGATTTCCGGCAGCCGGGTATTTCCTTTACTGTCGGTTATTGATGGGCCCTCGATGCTGTCAGAGGGGACCGTTAATGCGCCAAATGAGATTTCTTTGAACAATCCTGTTTTACCGCTTCCATTCAGTTCAACAACCAGAGGGCCGGTAGTGATTGTTGTCGCAGTTCCGGATAGATCAATGGAGACAGGTGGTCCGGGCGGTGGTGCGGGGGTGTTGCTCTGAAACACCAGCGATTTTGAATTATTAGCCGGTAAGTCGGCAAGAAAGTGCACCAGAAGCCATTTGACCGATGTGTCGGGCCACAGCGCGGTTGCCAGGGCTTGTGTGGGGAGGCATTTTTCTTTGTCGCATACCGCAACAGGGGCGCCGTCGGCAAGCTGTCCCTGACGAAAAGGAATCGCACAGGTACAGGGCTCTTCACTCCGGTCGAATTTGGCGATTTTTTCGAAAAATATAGGGATTGTCATACTGGTTTCCATTTCTTCAGTGACTGCACGACAATGTGCATTTGTTTTTCAGTAAAGCATGTGTGAACAGAGAAGCGGACGCGTGCAGTTCCCTCGGGCACGGTCGGCGGTCTGATCGACGGGACATGGATTCCGCAATGCTCAAGGTATTTTCCCAGGTGCAGCGCTTCTGTCGCACTGCCGGCGATAACCGGAATAATATGCGTTGAGGAGTTCCGTGTGTTGAACCCGGCGTCATTCAGTGCACCACGAAACGCGTCGGCACGCGCACAAAGCCTTTTGCCGATTCCCGGATTGCTTCGTATGTGTCTTATCGCGGCAATATTGTGAGCGAGAACCGGATGGGGGAGCGCAGTAGAGTATATGAGGCTCCGGGCATTATTGACAAGGTAGTCGCGGAGCATTCCGGACCCGGCAAAAAAGCCGCCCAGTCCGGCAATGGCCTTGCTCAGGGTACCCATCCTGATATCAATCATATCCTCAGTTCCTGTTTCTTCAGCAAGACCCGCCAGGGATTTGCCAAATACGCCGGTGGCATGAGCTTCATCAACCATGATCATGGCGCCGAACGTGCGGGCGAGTTCGCAAAGAGCACCAAGCGGCGCGCGATCGCCGTCCATGCTGAAAACGGTGTCGGTGACAATAAGCTTTTCATGTTTCCCGGATTGTTTCAACTGGCGATAGAGGTCGTCGATATTGCAATGATCGTACCGGTGAAGCCGGGCTCGGGAAAGAATAATCCCGTCGATTAGCGAAGCATGGTTGAGCCGGTCGCAGAATACCGCTGTATCGCGCGAGCAAACTGCCTGAAGGATACCGATGTTTGCTGCATAGCCCGAATTGAACACAAGCGCAGTTTCTGTACCTTTCCAGGCCGTGATTTCGCTTTCTAACTTGTCATAAAGCGGCGACCGGGTGGCGATTAACCGGGAGGCCGTATTCCCGCTGTAGCAATTGCCGCACAGGTATGCGGCCGCGGATGAAACCTCAGCATTTGCATGCAGGTTCAGGTAGCTGTTATGTGACAGATCAACAGCCGGTTCGTTGACTGGTGATGCAACGGACCTGAACAGCGCGGCACTTTTGCGGTTCTTAAGCGATGATTCAATCCGCTCATGAATTGGAGTCATTCTCACTCATTACTTCTTTGATCGCTGTTTTGGCACAATAAAACATGTTATCGATTTCATCTTCACTAATGC